>JALOPS010000243.1 GCA_025453745.1 Gemmatimonadaceae bacterium | reverse complement strand
ACCCACCGACATAGTTCACCAGCGATCCTCGAACGGGGTACAGCAAGAAGCAGCCGATCAGGAAGGCCAGGTAGAAGCGTATCTGAGCACTTGAGCGCACGGTATTCAGAATCACGAACGCAATGACCGCGAGCTTGGTCAGATCCTCGGCGCCGGTTACGGCATCGCCGGGACTGCCATTTGCCAGTGCGCACAACCAAGCCCACGCCACCAACGCGCAGAACCATCCCAACACCGCGTTGAACCGCAGGCGATTCACCTCGAACACCAAGCCGCCAACCGCCACCGCCATCGCCCAGCGGGCACCCGGCGCGTGATACGTGAGTACCGCGTACGTGTAGTACAGCAGTCCGAGGAGGCTCGGCGACCACTCGACCCCAGTGAACAGCTCCTTCAGAAACCCCGGTACCACGGGTCCCCAGAACGACGAAGTTGTCGTCGACCGACTCACCCAGGATGTCGCGGACGCAGGAGCGATGCGCATTACGCGGTGCTCGCGACGAGGGAGCGATACACTGCCAGCAATCGCGGCATCACGCGGTCCACCGCGTAGATGTCGCGCGCGCGCGCCAACGCCGCACGTCCGATAGTCGTTCGCAGTTCGACGTCGTCCACGACTCGCTGCAGCGCCGTCTGCATCGCCGACTCATCGCTGGCGGGCACCACCAGACCCGAGACGCCGTCGGCGATGGCATCACGCACGCCGCCGACATCGGTCGACACAATCGCGCGGCCCATGGCCATCGCCTCGAGTAGGGAGTTCGGGAAACCCTCTGACCGGGCAGGCAGCACCGAGATGTCGAACAGCTGGTGCGGGCTGGGCCGACTGGGGAGATGGCCGACGAGGAGGACGCGATCCCTCACACTCTCGGGTAACGCGGCCACCTGCTCGCGGAGTGCGCCCTCTTCGGGGCCGTCACCAACGAGTACGAGCTGGCAGCGCGTCGGCAGGGCCAGCCGTGCAAACGCGCGAACGAGCCGGGCATGTTCTTTCTCCGCGCGAAGTCGTTGCACGCAGCCGATGACCACTGCATCCCGATCGATGCCGAGTCGCTCACGCCAGTCGACGACCTGCTCCGCCGGGAGCTGGTCGAATGCCGGCAGCTCGATGAAGTTGGGCACGACCACCAGCTTCTCACGTGGAGCTCCTTCGATCTCGTGCGCCGACGCCGCGATCAGCTCGCTATTGCCGAGCACGGCGTCGGCGAGCCGATAGGCAATCCGGGTGAAGGGCAGGTAGCGATCCTGTTCCGTGGTCCAGCGCTTGCTCGCGATGACGCGCGCGCCCGAGCCCAGTCGCGCGGCCAATCCGCACACCCAGTTGGTGTAGACGTCGTTGCAATGGACGATCTGCGGACGCTCGCGGCGCAGCAGGGCTGCAATACGCAGCAGCTGCACGTATGTGCGAGGGTGCCACAGCGGTCCGATCGGGAAGTGGCGCAAGTCGTAGCCGGCTGCCGCGTATCGCGTCCGCATCGGGCCGTCAGGTCCGATGGCGATCACCAGCGGGTCCACCGCAGTCCGATCGATCGACTCCATCGTCCGCACCGCATTGAGCTCGGTTCCACCCGATGTCCCGAGGTTCTCGATGCAGTAGGCGACGCGAATTCGAGTCGTCGGCCGGGGGGGCGCTGCCGTCGACGGCGTCGGCTCGAGGACCGCCGTCACCACCCGCCCTTTCGTCCGAGAATGACGGGAATGGTGCCGACCAGGATCCTGATGTCCGTCCACAGCGACTGCTCACGCAGATACCGCAGGTCGTAGGCGAGCTTGATTCTCACGCCTTCGATATCCGTGTCGTAGCTATGGTAGATCTGCGCGAACCCGGTCAAGCCCGGCTTCACGCGCTGCCGCACGCCGTAGTGGTCGATTTCCTCCCGCAAGCGCAGGAAGATGCTGGGACGCTCGGGTCGCGGACCCACCAGGTTCATGTCGCCGCGCAGGACGTTCCAGAGTTGCGGCAACTCGTCGAGCCGGACCTTGCGGATGAAGCGGCCCACGGGCGTGCATCGATCATCGTCCTTGGTCGCCCACACCGCCTTGCCGTCTTTCTCCGCGTCGACCCGCATCGACCGGAACTTGTAGATCGTGAACTGCGAGCCCCCCACGTCTTCGCCGCGCCGATCACGCAATGCGCGCGCGCTGTTCCACCGCCGATCGAGCCCAACCCGCGTCTGCGAGTAGATCACCGGCCCGCGGGACGTCAGGCGGACGGCGAGTGCGGTCAACACGATCAGCGGTAGCGACACGACGAAAATCACGGCCGCACACGTGAAATTGAACACGCGCGAGATGAACTCCGACCGCGGGTTCGGTACGAACTGGTCTACCGGTGCCGCATCATCGGCAGTTGTCGGGGCGTCTTCAGGGTCCGGGGCCGGCAACGTGGCCGCCACGGCCGCTACCGATCGCCGCACCCTGGCGGGCGCGGACGCAGGCAACGCGTGCAGTGGGAGCGAAGGAGCCGGGAAATCCATCGGGAATCGTTCAATTGCTGCGATTCGAGCGCGTCACGGCGATGATCTGAACCGCTCCGAACGCCAGCGAAGAGATCGAGAAGAACACCTGCATCAGGGTGGCCCAATTGATACCGGTCTGCACCGGGATTCGAACTTCGTCGCCGGACCTCACTCCCAACTCATCAAGCGTGCGCCCTTCCTTGATCGCCCGCTTGGCGTTCCGTCCGCGCAGGTACGTGGTACGTCCGCGCACCAGCTCGATCCGGTCCAGCTTGGCGCCTGGCGCTGGCCCTCCTGCCACCATGATCAACTCGGTGAGCGGTCGATCCGGCGGCACCGCGAAGAAGCCGGGGCGCGCCACCCCCCCAGAGATCGAGATGCGAGTCAGCAAGCTGGCCCGAACCTGTGAGTTGCGGATGTACCGCGCGATATGGTCGCGCAGACGATCATTGAGCTCCGAGCGCAGCACGCCACGCACGGAGATGTCCGGCAGATTCGACACCGTGACCATCAAGCTATCCCGCACGGCCGCGGTGTCGGCCACCGCACTGTCACGGGTCAGCACCACAAGCAGCCTGTCTCCAACACGGAAATCACCGTCGGTAAGCCGCGTCCGCACGACGGCGAGCTCGCGCATCGCCCGCTCCTTGTCCGTTCCTCGCGCCGCCGACACCGCCTTCTCGAGCTCGCCCGCTCGCGCCGACAGGTCTGCCCGAGAGGTCATGGGGGAGTACGACACACGGGTGGCAGCCGGCATTGTCTGAGCGCCGGCCGAGAGCCCGACGCTCAGGAGGAGTAACCCGACCAAGCCCAACGCATGCTGACGGTTCGCCATGACCGCAAACCACGCAGCACTCGTGCGGGAGATCCAGGAGCGAAGAAGCGTGTGCAAGTGTCTGAAATACAATGAGTTAGAACGGAGTGCCCACTTCTGATCCAAAGCCGATTCGTCGACGTGTTGCGTTGGCGCAACACTCTGGGCTACGACTATGTCGACCGAGCCAATCTCGTGCCTGACGCTCCCATATAGACGAGCGCACGACCGGTCCGAAACCCCACGACAAGTAGGACAACAATCGCCCCCGAGTCCCGAAGGGTCGTGGGCGATCAGACCGATCCAACTCTACATCGATTACCCGCGTCTTGCGACCTCCGGATCGGTCGCCACGGGCTCGGGCTCGCGGACTTCGTCCGTCGCCGCATACGATGCGTAGTACGCGTAGTACTGATAGGCGCCTTCGAGCTTGATGCCGTTGACGATCGACCCGATGACCCGCACCGGCAGGCGGTCGAGAATCTCCAACTTGGCCGCTGCCATCTTTCGGTCGGTCATGCCGGAGCGCATGACCAGCACCATGTTCTGCGTCGCCGTGCCGAGTGCGTAGGCGTCGTAACCGGCCCCGAGCGGCGGGCTGTCGACGATGATGGCGTCGAACTCCTGCGCAAGCTGCCCGATGAGCTGAGTCAGGCGGGGACTCGCCAGCAGCTCCGGCGCCCGGCGCTTTCGGCCACCACTCGGGATGATCGTGAGGTTCCCATGCGACGTCGGGTGGAGCACTTCCGCGATAAGCGCGGTCCCATCGAGATACTCGACGAGTCCGGGCCGTTGCGTTGCCCCAAAGGTCGAATGCAGCTCGCCTCGGCGCGTGTCGCCATCGATGAGCAGTGTGCGCGCACCGGCCTCGGCGAACGACAGCGCGAGGTTGCTCGAGATGAGCGACTTGCCGTCATTCGGTCCCGGTGAAGTGACCGTAAGCGTCATCGGCCGTCCGGGCGCCGCCGCGTACCGCACGTTCATCCGGATCGATCGGAACGCTTCCACGACTTGGGCAGCCTCCACGCTCGAGCGTCGGCGACCCGACGCATCGATCGTGGGCACCACGCCCATGATGTTGAGGCCAAGCTCGGTGGTGACCTGCTCCGGGTAGCGGAATCGACGGTCGAGCTGGTCGAGCAGGATCGCCAGCAGGATGCCGAGCGCGAAGCTGCCACCAATCGAGCCAAGCACGATGGCCGGCTTCGTGTTCAGCGTCGGCCGCAGTGGGGCGACGGCAGGATCGAGAATCGTCACGTCCGGCAGCGTCGCGGCATCGGCGAGCTTCGCCTCGGCTTCGCGAATCTGCAGCGAGCGGTAGAGCTCGTCGGCGACCATGACCTGACGCCGCAGTCGCGCCTCCTCGATCGTGCGCTGCGGGATGTCCCGCAACTCACGCGTATTCTCTTCGATGCGGCGATTGTTGTCTGCTTCACGCTGCTTGAGCGTCGTCAGGTAGGCGTTGACCGCGCGCGGGATCGCCTGCGAGCGCAAGGCCGTCATCTGATCGTTCAGTTCCTTCACGCCGCGGAACTCGGGCGTGTAGATCTGCGTGAGCTGCCGGTACCGGACTTCCATCTCGGCCAGCTCGGTGAGCCCCTTGCGGATCTGTTCGGCAGCCGGATCGGAGTTGATCACCGGCACGGAGAGAATCTGCTCGGAGCGCAGCGTCTCACCGCCTGCTCCCCCCTCAGCGATGGCGCGCTCGATCGCCTCACGATCGCGGCGCAACTGGTCGGCGAGGACTTTCTTGTCGAAATAGTTGGCGAAGACCGGGTCGCGCGTCAGTTCGAGGCCCGGCGTGATGGGGGTGCTGCGCTCATTCGGCAGCGAGATCGTCCGGACGCGGAAGCTCTCCAGCGCCGCCTCCGCGTCACGCAGGCTCTGCTCCGCGTACGCCAGTTGACCCGTGAGGATCGTCGCCGTCTGCGAGACCTTCGTCTTCTTGAGCTGCGTCGACACGCCCACGAACTGCTGGACCCATGCATTGAGCGTCGCCGCAGCACGCTGCGCGTTGTCGTCGCGGTAGTTCGCAAAGAGGAACTGTGACCCTTCCGCCAGATCCCACCGGAGCTTGCGGACGATGTCGAGTGACGCCTCACGCGGCGTCTTGACCTGGAACTTGATCGTGCCGCGACCGGAGAGCGCGGCGCGCGACGGCTGCCATTTGAATCCGGCAGGCGCGCCGATCGGCGTGCCGATGACTCCGCTCTCGACCTGAATCCCAGGTTCGAGCGCGAGGGAGTAGCGATCCTTGTCGACGACGATCTTGTAGTCGCCGGGGCGCAGGCGCGTCTCGTCCACATCGAAGCCAGCGAAGACCAGCGAGTCCCGCTCCCGCTCCGGCTTGACATAGAGTCGGAGCTTCTTGACGACCGGATCCGCGATGGCGAACGAGCGCAGCAGGTCGATGTAGCCGCCGGCGCGCAGTACCTGCTCCGCCTGGATCGGTCCCCGAGCGGATTGCGCGTCGTCCAGCGAAATCCGAATGGTGGACTGAACGGCGTACTCAGGGCGCAGGAAGGTCGTCGCCAGCAGCCCCCCACCCGCGCCTGCCAGCACCAGGAGCACGATTAGCCACTTGAAGCGCTTGATGCCTGCCCAATACCGGCCGATGCCGGACGCAGTGGCGCGCGGGCGCTCGCCAGAAAACGCCGAGGGGGCAGTCAGCGCAGTCGAACTGCCGTCGCCGTAGATCTGAACCGACGACGAGCTGGGGTCCCCGTCGGGGAGGCCAAGCGGCTGCATTGAGTTACCGGTCATTGCGGTCAGGACAGAAGTTCAGCGATACGCGAGGCGCGCGCACGACCGATCGGCCAAAATGACCGAGGTACCGATTGGAAGGAAGGTCGTGTTGCACGTGTGACACGTCAGGTGTGGGATCGTCTCAACGGGTGTCTTGACAGTAACGGACCCTGCACGAGATTCGGCCTCCGAGTGGTGCGCGTTGTCACCACTCGGATGCGCGGATGCAACATTGCGTTGCGTCCGCGACCCGTGATCGTGGCGGTCGCGACACACTGATTCTTCACCCGGGGACGAACAACGCCCCGCCTCCGAAACGAAGTACGGC
>JALOPS010000242.1 GCA_025453745.1 Gemmatimonadaceae bacterium | reverse complement strand
CGCCGACGTGATGTACGCCGGACCTTCGCCTTGTCGCCGCTTTGCGCACCGTTAGGTTCTGCGAGAGTGCGCGGGAATAGCTCAGTTGGTAGAGCACAACCTTGCCAAGGTTGGGGTCGCGGGTTCGAGTCCCGTTTCCCGCTTGCAGTCAGCCGAGGATCGTCGCGTACACCCGGATGGCGAAACCGGTAGACGCGCGGGACTTAAAATCCTGTGCCGCAAGGCGTGGGGGTTCGAGTCCCCCTCCGGGTATGCAGCAGGGTCGGGAGCGGGACCACCAGATGGCGTCTCGGGGCAAGGAGCGGCGATGCGAACGGTGCAGGACCCGCGTGGCGTGACATGGATTTGCCTCGAGCTGCCCCACATCCCTGCCGGCGCGGTGGGCGATGACAGCGTGGCCAACCGTCAGGACGCCGTGGCCGTCGAGTGCAATTCCGGCGCGGAGCGCGCCGTGGTTCTCCTGTCCCCGGACTGGGCAGACGGCATGACGGACGGCGCACTCGTCCATCGCATCGCGCACGCCTTGGGACGATAGTCCGCGCGGGCGTTGTGCCCGCACACGAACGAACCGCCGGGACGCGCCGTGGCGCTCGGCCAGGGGGAAACGATGGACGATCGCACGATCACGGTGCCCGTACCGCCAGCGTCCCGTCACACGCTCACTACACGCGCGGCGTGGGACGCCGCGCGCGCGGCGTGCGCTGCGGACCCTGGCGCGTATCACGGGACGATCGCGCGACGCACGTTGCATTGGTTCGTGCGGGAGGTCGGCCAGCACGGCGCGTGGATCACGCAGGGCGATGACGGGCGGTGGCACGGTATCGACGCTGCCACCGCCGAAGCGGTCGCGCTGGATCGACCAACGGATGACGATCCGTGGACCGTCGCGTTCGATGCCACCGATGCACCGTTCTATCGATGGTTCAGCGGTGGCCTGACCAACGCCGGGTTCAACGAAGTCGACCGGCACGTGGCCATGGGGCATGGGGACGAGGTCGCCTGTCTCTTCGAGGGAGACCGGTGGGATCCGTCGCTGCACGAAGGACGCGGCGGGCCGGTGGTGGCGTATCCCATCACGCGAAAGCAACTGCTGCTCGACGTGGCGCTGGCGGCGATCACGCTCGAGCGCCTCGGTGTGCGTCCGGGCGATCGCATCGCGCTCAACCTGCCCAACATCCCCGAGCAGCTCTACTACACTGAGGCAGCGAAGCGGCTCGGTGTGCTCTACACGCCGGTCTTCGGCGGCTTCTCCGACAAGACGCTCTCCGACCGGTTGCACGATGCAGGCGCACGCGTCGTCGTCACGGCCGATGGCGCATCGCGCAATGCGCAGATCGTGCCGTTCAAGGAGCCGTTCACCGACGCGGCACTCGATCGGTTTGTCGGCGTGAGCGATGCACTGGTCGTGCTCTCCCGTGCACTCGAGCAGAGCGAGATCGCAGCAGAGCTGTCGACGCGGCTGTCGCATGCGGTGCGCACCGCGCTTGCCGGCGACATCACGGTCGAACGCAGCGACGTCATGCGCGCGCTGGGCCGTGCACTCGAGCACGAACGCACGCTCGAGAGTGCGCAGACGGCGGCCATCCGGATGACCGTTGCGCGCGCGCTGGTGAATACGCCCGCCCGCGCCGACACGGTCATTGTCGTGCGCCACGTCGCGCAGCCCGAACTCGCGTGGCACGCAGAGCGTGACCGATGGCATCACGAGCTGGCGGCGGAGTCGCTCGCCGAGTTGCTCACTGTCGTGCGGGCGTCCGGCGTGTCGGTGCACACGCGCGAGGAGCTCCTCGCGCTCCCCGATGTGGCCTTCGTGCGCGCGATCTGGCAGCGCTCCCGCCCGCGCCCGGTCGATGCGGAGTATCCACTCTTCCTCATCTACACGTCGGGCTCGACCGGGAAGCCCAAGGGCGTCGTGCATGTGCACGGTGGCTACACCGCCGGCGTGGCGCACACCATGCGCATCGCCTTCGACGCCGCGCCGGGGGACGTGATGTACGTGGTGGCCGATCCCGGGTGGATCACCGGGCAGAGCTACATGTACAGCGCGGCGCTCACCACGCGCGTGACGAGCGTGCTCGCCGAGGGTGCGCCGGTCTTCCCGTCGGCAGGGCGCTTTGCGTCCATCATCGAGCGCTACGGTGTGCGCATCTTCAAGGCCGGTGCAACGTTCCTCAAGGGCATCATGCAGGATCCGCAACATGCCGCGGACGTGCGCCAGCATGCGGTGTCGTCGCTGCGGGTCGCGACCTTCTGCGCCGAGCCCACGTCGCCCTCGGTGCAGCGTTTCGCGATGGAGCTCCTCTGCCCGTGGTACATCAATTCGTACTGGGCCACCGAGCACGGCGGTATCGTGTGGACGCATCTCTTCGGCAACGCGGACTTCCCGCTTCGCGCGGACGCGCACACCTATCCCTTGCCGTGGGTCTTTGGCGATGTGTGGGTGCCCGAGCTGCCTGCGGGTGACGCCGGAGCGGGGGGCGTGCCGTGGCGTCGCGCCGACGACGGCGAGAAGGGCGAGATCGTCATCACGCAGCCGTACCCGTATCTCGCACGCACCATCTGGGGCGACGCCGCCGGGTTCCAGCTCGATGCGTCGGGCGCGCAGATCGTACCCACCTGGCGCGGCGACATCGCGCGCTTCGCGGCGACCTACTGGTCGCGCTGGCGCGACACGCTCGCCTACACGCAGGGCGATGTGGCCGTGCGCTATGCGGACGGAGGCTTCTCGCTGCACGGGCGCAGCGACGATGTGATCAACGTCTCGGGGCATCGGCTGGGTACCGAGGAGATCGAAGGCGCCATCCTGCGCGACAAGGCAATCACGCCCACATCGCCGGTGGGCAATGTGATCGTCGTCGGCGCGCCGCACGCGGAGAAGGGGCTCACACCGCTGGCGTTCGTGGTGCCGACACCGGGCAAACGACTCACGGCGGAGGATCGCCGTCGATTGGCCGATCTCGTCCGCAGCGAGAAGGGGTCGCTGGCCGTTCCCGATGACTTCCTCGAAGTCGCGCAGTTCCCCGAGACGCGCAGCGGCAAGTACATGCGCCGCATGGTGCGTGCGCTCGTCGAGGGCAGTGCACTCGGCGACACGACGACCTTGCGCAATCCCGAGGCGATCGACGACCTGCGGCAGATCGTCGGCGCGTGGCAGGCGCGGCAGGCGATCGCCGAAGCGCAGCGGGTGCTCGACTACTATCGATACTTCCGGGTGCAGTATCACGCGGTGCAACCCGCCGATCGCGCGCGCGGCCTGATCGCGCTGGTGACCGTCGTGAATCCGCCCGTCAACGCGCTCAATGAACGCGCGCTCGACGAGCTCGCCATCGTCGTGGAACATCTGACGCGGCGCGACGACATCGCGGGCATCATCTTCACCGGCGATGGCCCCTCGTCGTTCGTCGCGGGGGCGGACATCCGGCAACTGCTCGACGAGGTGCACACCCTCGAAGC
Organism: Gemmatimonadaceae bacterium; assembly: GCA_025453745.1. Taxonomy (GTDB): domain Bacteria; phylum Gemmatimonadota; class Gemmatimonadetes; order Gemmatimonadales; family Gemmatimonadaceae; genus JALOPS01. Next base: position 2,908 of record JALOPS010000242.1, on the reverse strand, counting down.
CGCGCTGCCACTGCCCAACACGGCGCATCTCGCCTTTCGGCGCATCGAGACGAGTCGGACGCCGTGCATCGCCGCGATCAACGGTGTTGCGCTCGGGGGCGGTCTGGAGTTCGCGTTGGCGTGCCACTATCGCATCGCGGAGCCCACCGCCGTCTTCGGTCAACCCGAGATCCGCCTCAATCTCCTTCCGGGCTATGGCGGCACGCAGCGGTTGCCGCGGCTGCTGCATGCCGCGCGTGGAAAGGATGGGCTCGAACGCGCGTGTGAGCTGATTCTGGGCGGACGGAGCTGCACCGCGCACGAGGCACTGTCGCTTGGCTTGGTCGACGAAGTGATCGACGGCACGACGGACGTCGTGTCGCGGGCGGCGACGCTGCTGCGCGAGGGCGGCGCGACCGCACGCCAACTCGGCGAACGACAAGCGGCCCGCGAGCGGTGGTTTGCGCCGCGCCCGGACGACGCCGAGTTGAAGCTCGTGCTCGACGGTGACGTCGTGCGCGCACTGCATGCACAGGCCGCGCACGTCGGGCGGACGCGCGCGTTCGAGCGCGCACGCACGGCGATCCAGACCGGGTGGCGTGAAGGGCTGGTTGCTGGGCTCGCACACGAGGCGCGTGCCTTTGCAGAAGCCGTCATCGACGACGGAGCAGGGGGAGGCAAGGCGGGGATTCGTGCGTTCTTCGATAAGCGCAGTGCGCCGCTGCCCGTGCGATCCGGATCGTGGCGGGGCACTCCGGATACCAATGTACTCCTCGCCACCGGCGCCCTGCTCCCTGTCGGTGCGGCGTTCTATCCCGGACTCACGCCGTTGCCGTCATGGCAGTTCGCGCACGCGGTAACGCGCGATACCGTCACCGGCGCCGCGCAACACGGCGTGCCCCGCGACGCGGAGCGCGAGGTCGTCATCCCCGTACGTGAACCGGGGCCCAATGAGGCGCTGGTCTACGTGCTCGCGTCGGAAGTGAACTTCAACGACATCTGGGCCATCACGGGTATCCCGGTCTCGCCCTTCGACAATCACGACCTGGACGAGCAGGTGACGGGCTCCGGTGGTGTCGGTCTCGTCGCCGCGATGGGGAGCGCGCTCAAGGCGGAAGGACGCGTGCGCACGGGCGATCTCGTCGCGATCTACTCGGGGCAGAGCGATCTGCTTTCGCCGTTCGCAGCGCGTGATCCGATGTCGGCAGACTTCGCGATCCAGGGCTACGAAACCGACACGGGGAGTCATCAGCAGTTCCTGGTGGTGCAGGGGCCGCAACTGCACGCGATTCCCTCCGATCTCACGCTCGAACAGGCCGGCGGCTACATCCTCAACTTGGGGACCGTCGTCCGAGCGCTCTTCACGACGCTCGCTCTCGCGCGGGCGGGTGACGAGCCGTCGCGCCGCATCGGTACGATGTTCGTCGAAGGCGCCGCCACCGGCACCGGCTTCGATGCGCTGCGCACCGCCGCGCGCCAGGGCATCGCCGTCACCGGCCTCGTCTCCAGCGACGCACGCGCGGCATCCGTGCGCGCGGCAGGCGCACGCGGGACAATTAATCGTCGCGACCCCGTACTCGCGTCATGCTTCGTCCCCGTGCCACACGGTGACGCAGCGGCGATCGCTGCGTGGGAGCGCGCGGGCGACCCGTTGCTCGCGCAGTTCCGCGCGCAGCACGACGGACGGCTGGCTGATGCGGTGGTCTCGCACGCCGGGGAAACCTCATTCCCGCGTGGCGTGCAGCTGCTCGCTGATGGAGGGACCATCGCGTTCTATGGTGCCTCGAGCGGGTACCACTTCACCTTCGCCGGCAAGGCGGGCGCGGTGCCGATCACCCGCATGCTCGCTCGGGCCGGACTGCGCGCGGGCGAATCGGTGCTCGTGTTTTACGGGGATGCCGACAACATCGAGGACGTCGACGGTCTCGCCGCCATCGAGGCCACGCGCGCGTTGGGCGCACGCATTGCCGTGGCCACACGGACCGATGCGCAGCGCGAGTTCGTGGCGTCGCTCGGGTACGGCGACGCCGTGAAAGGTGTGCTCTCCCTCACCGATCTCGCCCGACGATTCGGTGACGACTTCGAGTGGCCTGCCACCATGCCGCCGCTTCCCGATGTCCGGCGTGACTCGGCGGCGTTTCGCGACGCGGTGCGCCGCTTCCAGGAGCGGACTATCAAGCCCTTCGGCAGCGCCGTCGGTCGCGTGCTCCGCGCGGCGGACAATCCGCGCGGGGCGCCGGCGCTGGTCGTGGAACGCGCCTGGCAGGATACGCTCGCCGTCTCCACGTCCATCGTGCAGCCCTTCACGGGTCGCGTGGTGTATGCCGAGTCGATGGCGCAGCGCCGCTACGCATTCTACGCGCCACAGGTCTGGACTCGGCAGCGGCGCATCTACTGCCCGACCTTTCAGATCTTCGGCACGCATCTCTGCAACGCCTACGAGGTGGTACGCATGAACGAAATGCTCGACGCCGGCCTCCTCGAGGTGACGCCGCCCACCGTGGTCGACTGGGCTGACCTGCCCGAGGCGCACCAGGCGATGTGGGAGAACCGGCACACGGGTTCGACGTACGTCGTCAACCATGCGCTGCCCGCCATGGGATTGCGTACGCGCGATGCCCTCTACGAGGCGTGGGCCGCGCGCGACGCGGAGCGTGCATCATGACGACGCCCGACACAAGCGCAGAGCTCGCGGCATCCGGCGAGCGTCGAAGGGCACTCCGGGGGCGACTGGCCGGCAAGGTGGCGCTCATCTCCGGAGCGGGCGGCAACATCGGGCGCACGCTGTGCCGTCGCTACGTGCTCGAAGGGGCCACCGTCATCATGGTGGGCCGATCGCGCGAAAAGCTCGAGGCCGCGCGCGACGAGCTGCGTCGCGAGACACGCGCCACGGCGTCGCGCTTCATCGTGCTGCCAATGGACGCCAGCG
>JALOPS010000241.1 GCA_025453745.1 Gemmatimonadaceae bacterium | reverse complement strand
TCCGCGCGACCGCGCACGATATCGCCGGTGCCGCGCTCGGCTTGACCACTGTCACGCTCACGGCGGATTCCGTCCGCACGGACGGCGCGCGGCTCGCACTCCGCGCGGAGGGCCGCGACGCGCCGACGATTCGCTCCGACGTGCGCGTGCGTCTCGCCGGGGACTCCACGATCGCGGATGTCCTCGCATTGCAGGTCGATGCGCGCGACACACGCCTCGCGCTCGCGCGCCCCGCCCGGATCGTGCGCACGCCCGCCGCGACCACACTCGACTCCTTGCGCATCGACGCGGCGAATGGTGGGCGACTCGCCATCTCCGGCGCCATTCCTGCACGCGGGGCCATCCGCGGCGCGCTGACCGCCACGCGGCTGCCACTCGTCGAACTCTCCACCTTTCTGGCGCAACCCGAACCGCTGCGCGGCACGGTCGATGCGCGCGTCACCCTCGCCGGCACGCGCGATGCGCCGCTGATCGAGTGGTACGTGCGCGGCGATACGGTCGGACGCGGTGATCTCTCCATCAGCGGCGTGGAGGCCGAAGGCTCGTATGCCGATCGGGAGCTGATCGGCAGCGTCATCGTCGACGCACGGCGGTCCTCGACGGGTGAACAGCGCCTGCCGACGACCGCGTTGCGCGGCTCGTGGTCCGTTCCCGTCGACCTCACGCTGCGCGAGCGCACGACCTCGAGACTGCTCGACGCGCCCGTGGCGGCGCGGCTCGACATCGATTCGCTCGCGCTGGGTGACCTGCCGCTCGCTCTCGAGACGGTGCGTGACGTGCGCGGCGTGGCCGATGGGCACGTGCTGGTCAAGGGCACCGCGCGCGCGCCGCGTCTCGAAGGGGCGCTCACCATCGCGAATGGCCGGTTCAGCGCGGAGGCGGCCGGCCTCGATATCCGCAACCTCGCGCTGGTCGTGCGCGGCGCTGGGCGAGAGGTGACGCTCGAACGGCTGCGATGGACGAGCGGCGCGAGCGCGGCGGACTCGCTGTCGCTCACGGGTCGCGTGCGATTGGCCGACGGTGCCCGCGATCGCGGTCAGGTCGAGGCACGCGGCGTGCTGCGCAATCTCGCCGTGCTGCGCCGTGGCGACCTGGCCGATCTCGATCTCTCGGGTGAGGTCGAGGCGCGCGGCTCGCTCGATTCGGTGGTCGTGACCGCCGGACTCACCGTGCCGCGCGGCACGATCTATCGCGACGCCGTGGAGTCGCGCGCGGCGATCGATCTCGCCTCGTCGGAAGCGCTCGAGCTGCTCGGCGCCGATGCGCCCGCAGTCGCCCCCACGGCGGCGCTCGATCTCGTCGGCGTGGCGCGCCGCATTCGCCGGAGTTCCATTCGCATTCGCGCCGGCGAGGATCTCTGGGTGCGCGCTCCCACGGTGGCTGCCAAGGTGGGCGGCGAGGTCACCCTCGTCGTCGATCGCGGGTCGCTCGTTCCCACGGGCGAGCTCACGGCGCAACGTGGGCTTTATCGTCTCGACCTCGGCGTCGTCAAGCGCACGTTCGACGTGGACAGCGGGCGCGTGCGCTTCTTCGGCGCGCAGGCCATCGCGCCAACGGTCGACGTCTACGCGAGCCATGATGTGCGGCAGGCGAGTGGTGGCGAGGTCACCGTGCGCGCACACATCGCCGGCACGCTCGAGCGTCCCACGCTCACGCTCTCGACCGACGACGCCATCGGGGGGCGTGTGCCCGACACGGAAGTGATCTCGCTCCTGCTCTTTGGTGCACCCACCTTCGCACTCGATGGCACGAGCCGAAGCACGGTGCAGTCGGTGACCAATGTGCTGCTCCCCTCGGTGGGCGGCTTCGTCGAAGGCGCACTTGGCCGCCTGCTCCCCGTCTTCAACACGGTGCAACTGACGACCGCCGGTGGCGCTGAGCAGAGCGGGAGCCGCTTCGATCTCCTGAACAACGTGGCGTTGAGCGCCGGGAAGCAGATCGGCGATCGAACCTTTGTACGCCTCAACTCGGGGATCTGTCGCGGCACCGCCGATGCAGCGCGCGACCTCACACCGTGGCTCGGTCTCGCCGTGGAGTACCGGTTGTCGGCGGCGCTGTCGGTGCAGGCGAGCGCCGACCCCGGCACGGCGCCCTGCAGTCGCGTGGGGACCGACGCGCTCTCGCGATTGCAATTCGGCCTCGATCTCTTCCGCAACTGGATCTTCTGACGGGAGTGTGTCCGTCCGAAACCCTGCTGGGGCACCCGCGTAGTATTCCCGTCGTTCGGCTGTTGACGCTGACCCCTTTTTCCCTCCCTCATCCCGCGACCATGCATCGACTTCTTGCAGTGACCGTTGCCGCCGTGGTGACTTCCTCGGCTGTGCAGGCGCAGTTGCCATCCGTTCAGCAGGTGTACGATCGCTACGCCACCGCCGTCGGCGGCCGCGCGGCGTGGGAGAAGATCAGCGCGCGCTCCGACAAGGGCACCGTCGACATCTCCTTTGCGGGCATCAGCGGCGCCTATGAGCGTCATGTCGCGAAGGAGCGCATGCGCATGATCATGGATCTGGGCATGGGCAAGGTGGATCAGGGCTTCGACGGGACGATCGGCTGGGCCTCGCAACCGATGGGCGGCGCGCAGAAGATGCCTGCCGAACAGATCGCCGAGACGAAGGAGTCCACGCAGATGGGCGCCTCACAGTTCGACGTGTCGCGGTTCTCCAAGGCGACGGTCGATGGCAAGGAGATGTTCGAAGGCGCGGACTGCTACAAGCTCACCGTCACCAGCAAGACTGGCCAGGAGCGCACGGAGTTCTTCGACGTGGCGACCGGCTTGCGGCGCGGCGTGCGGGTCAAGACGCCCGCTGGCGAGCAGCAGCAGACCTTCGACGACTACAAGGAAGTCGCGGGAGTGAAGGTGGCCATGAAGCAGCGCATCGGTACGCCGCAGGGCGACATCATCATCACGCTCACCAGCGTGACCTTTGGCGCGCAGGATGCGGCAACGTACGAAGCGCCGGCAGAGGTCAAGGCGCTGCCGTAACGGCGAGTGGTGCAACAAGAACGGGACCGTCGGCGCTGCCGGCGGTCCCGTTGTGCATGGTGGATCGTCGTACTCAGGGCGTTGCGGTCGCCACGAGCGAAATGGGCAACAGTGGTCCGCCCATCACCTGTGCCTGCTGCGTCCCCGCCTGCGCGCCAAGGGTCCAGCGTGCGGTGACTTCGCCCAGGTTGTTCGTCACCGCCGACTGCGGCGTGATGCTCCCGCTGCCGCTCAGGATCTGAAAGCCCACCGTCATGCCGGGAATCGGCACGTTGTTGGGGCCGACCACGCGAATCACGATCGGCGTGGTGAGCGCGGTGCCCACGCGCGCGGCCTGCGAGTTGCCCTGTACGATGAGCAGCTCGGTCGGCAGGATCGCGTTGGCGAGAATGGTCACCGGGTCTACGCCGGTCACCGCGCCGACGAGCGACTGCAACACCGACGCCGCGCCGAGCGTCCACTTGGCGCGCGCCTCGCCGTTCTGGTCGCTGAGCACCGTGGCCGGATCGACCGATCCGCCGCCGGCGACCACCGTGAAGCTCACGGGCACGCCCTTCATCGGTTGCCCCGTGGTGCTGCGCACGCGGAGCATGATCGGCACGGGGAGTTCGCGTCCAGCCGGCGCGGCCTGCTGGTTGCCTTGCGCCACTGCGAGCGAGGCGGCAACGGCGGGCTCGGTGGCCTTCTTGCAGCCAGCGAGCGTGAGGAGCGCGAGCAGTGACAGCACCGCCCCGACACGCAGCAGGAGGGGGCCGCAAGCGGGCGCGACGAGGGCGACGCCGCGGGCGCGACGTCGGGACACGGGAATGCGGCTCATGGACGGCTCTACGATCCGATGCGGGTCTCCTCTCCTCGCGTCAGGGTATCGGCACGCGGACGGCCGGAGTTGAACACCCCTCGCCTCGGCTGCGCCCGCGGGGGGTAGATTGTGGGATGGAACCGGTCAGCATTGCCGATCGGGGGCCGGCCGCCCCCGCTGGACGGGCCGCACGCCCCCCCGCCACCTCCAGGGCGCCGGCCGACGCCGCCCACCCCGCCCGCAACGAGATCACGCCGCTCGACTTGGGCCTCGTGCGGGCGACGCGCATCAATCGGAGCGCGGTCGAACGACGCACGGCCACGCTCACGGGTCGCCGAACCGTCAAGAAGCAGTGGCAGGCCGGCTGGCTCCTGCGCGCGATCACCTGCATGGATCTCACCACACTCTCGGGCGATGACACCGAGAGCAACGTGCGACGGCTCTGTGCCAAGGCACGGCGACCGGTGCGTGAGGACCTGCTGCAGGCACTCGGCGTCGCGGACCTCGGCATCACGGTGGGAGCCGTGTGTGTGTACCACCAGTGGGTCGAGACCGCGGTCGATGCTCTCTCCGGCAGCGGGATTCCGGTGGCCGCCGTGTCGACGGGCTTTCCCGCGGGGTTGAGCCCGTTCGCACAACGCCTGGCCGAAGTACACGCGTCGGTCGCTGCCGGCGCGCGCGAGATCGATATCGTCATCACCCGCGCGCACGTGCTCACCGGCAACTGGCGCGCCCTCTACGATGAAGTCCGCGCTTTTCGCGACGCGTGTGGCGAGGCGCACATGAAGAGCATCCTTGCCACCGGCGAGCTCGCCACGCTCACCAACGTGGCGCGCGCGAGTCTCGTGGCCATGATGGCCGGGTCCGACTTCATCAAGACGTCCACCGGCAAGGAGCCGGTGAATGCCACGCTGCCGTACGGCCTCGTCATGGCGCGCATGATTCGCGAGTGGGAGGCGCGCACCGGCTGTGCGGTGGGCTTCAAGCCGGCCGGCGGGATTCGCACGGCCAAGCAGTCGCTCGACTGGCTCATTCTCATGAAGGAAGAGCTGGGCGATCGCTGGCTGCGCCCCGAGCTCTTCCGCTTCGGTGCCAGCGCGCTGCTGACGGACGTCGAGCGGCAGCTCGAACACTTCGTGACCGGGCGCTACGCGGCAGCCCATCGCCATCCGATGCCATGACGACGACCGTTCGCGAGATCTTCGAGACAATGGCCTACGGCCCCGCGCCGGAGGCCGATGCGCCGGTGCGTGAATGGTTGCGCGCGCGCAATGCGCGCTTCGGCTGCTACATCGATGGCGCGTGGACCGCGCCGCGCGATGGCGCGCTCTTCGACGTGCACGACCCGTCGACCGGTGTGCGCCTCGCGCAGGTCACGCAGGGCAGCGCCGCCGACGTGGATGCGGCCGTGCAGGCGGCGTCGCGGGCCTTGCCGGCGTGGCGTGCGACCGATGGCCACACCCGCGCCAAGGCGCTCTATGCGCTCGCACGCCTCGTGCAACGGCACAGCCGCGAGCTCGCCGTGCTCGAGAGCATGGACAACGGCAAGCCCATTCGCGAAACGCGCGATCTCGACATCCCGCTCGTCGCACGGCACTTCTATCACCACGCCGGGTGGGCACAGCTCTTCGAGTCGGAGTTCCCGGGCTATCAGTCTGCCGGCGTGGTGGGGCAGATCATTCCGTGGAACTTCCCGCTCTTGATGCTCGCGTGGAAAGTCGCGCCCGCGCTCGCCGCCGGCTGCACGGTGATTCTCAAGCCGGCGGAGTTCACACCGCTCACGGCAATTCGCTTTGCGGAACTCGCCGAGCAGGCGGGGCTTCCGCCTGGTGTGTTCAACCTCGTCACCGGAGATGGTGAGACGGGCAAGGCGATCGTCGCGCATCCCAGCGTGCACAAGCTCGCCTTCACCGGATCCACCGAGGTCGGGCGCGCCATTCGCGTACACACCGCCGGTAGCGGCAAGGCACTCTCGCTCGAACTCGGCGGCAAGAGCCCGTTTGTCGTCTTCGAGGACGCCGATCTCGACAGCGTGGTCGAAGGGGTGGTGGATGCGATCTGGTTCAACCAGGGCCAGGTGTGTTGCGCCGGTTCGCGATTGCTCGTGCAGGAGAGCATCGCCGAGCGATTGCACGAGAAGATTCGCGCGCGCATGGAGCGGCTCCGTGTCGGTGCGCCGCTCGACAAGGCGGTCGACATGGGCGCCATTGTCGCGCCGGTGCAGCTCGAGCGGATTCGTACACTCGTCGAGCAAGGCAAGCAGGATGGCGTTTCGTGCTGGCAGCCCACGTGGGCGGTGCCCACGGACGGGCTGTTCTATCCGCCGACGCTGTTCACCAACGTCGAACCCGCGTCCACGCTCGCGCAGGTGGAAATCTTCGGCCCGGTGCTTGTGAGTTCAACGTTCCGCACGCCGGCAGAAGCGGTGGCGTTGGCCAACAACACACCGTACGGCCTGGCTGCCAGCGTGTGGAGCGAAAACATCAATCTCGCGCTCGATGTTGCGCCCAAGATCAAGGCAGGCATCGTCTGGGTGAACAGCACGAATCTCTTCGACGCGGCGGCTGGCTTCGGCGGCTATCGCGAGTCGGGCT
>JALOPS010000240.1 GCA_025453745.1 Gemmatimonadaceae bacterium | reverse complement strand
CGGGCCGTGTGCGACGCGTCCGCGCACCGGAAACGCGCGCCCATGCGCGCCGCCGCCTCGTTCCGCGCCAGATTCACGGGGTTTTTCTGCAACCTGCTAGGCGGTAGCGGTTGTGGCGGATGTTGAACACCACGCGCCCATCGCCAATGAAACTGGCCTTGGGGTACCGGGATCGAACGTCGTGGGGACTCGTCCACCGAGCCGCCGTCACTTCAGCCATCCAAGCCTCTAGATGGGTCCGTGCGTCCTCGTGCCGGTCCGCGAATGCGTTGACTTTCGGTCGTCCAGCCAGGCGCATGGGATGTCGCGTTCGACTTAATGGCTGCGGGACATGACGCGGAGGTCACTGTTCCCGTTTGGGGAACATTAACCCGTCCGGCGCCGGACGCAAGCTCTGGGAGGCCATGACAGCACAGGTAGCGTACGCGTCTGTATCAAGTGGTACATCTCGCCCTGCGTACGGCAGCCGCCACGCACCATCAGACGCGGCGGAGTCGTCGGGTATCTCGGAAAGGGCGGAGCGCGCTACTACTCGCCCGCGAGCTGATCCCGTAAGCTCTCTCGGCGCAATCACCCTGGATCCTGCAATCGTGGTTTGAGGACGTTGTGAGCGCCACCGATGGACCGGATGGGGTCGCGTGCGATGGTCGCAGTCCCGTCGACGGCGCCGTGCAGGCGGGTTGGCGGGCGTGAGGTCGGCGGCGGCGCATGCCGGGTGGGGCGTTCGTGCGTGGTGCGCGCACGCCGCGCGGCCCCGGGATCGTGATCACGGGGCGAGGCCGGCCGCCAGCGTGCACTCAGGCGAGGGCGAGGATGCGTGTCCGCGGCGGCGCGAGCCCGCCAAGGGTGCGGAGGGCGGTGAGCAGCACGGGGCGGAGCGGCTCGTCGCGCCGCAGTTGCAGAGAGCGGCGGCGTGCATGCGTCGTGTGCACGGCGGGGACGCGGAGCACCCAGGCCCGGAGGCGGGCCGGCTGCGCGCGGCGCCAGCCGCCGCGGAGCGCGGTGGTGCGCAGCACGTGCAGGAGCTGATACGCGACGCCGGTGAGCGCGGCGAGCACCGCGTTGCCGCCGAGATCGTCGACGGCCGTCGCGCCGAAGCCGAGCTGGTAGAGTTCCTTGATGCGCTGCTCGACCAGCGTGCCGGCATTGTACGTGCGCCAGGTCGTGAGCGCGTGGCGATCCGTGCGGTTGGTGAGCACGAGCGCGACATGGGCGCGGCTCTCGGTCGTGAGGGCCAGACTGTCAGTGTCGGCCGCATCGATGGCGTCGCGCCGCTCGACGCCGACGAGGTGCGCGCCGTGGAGCGTGCCGGTACTTGTCCAGTAGCGCGGATCCTTCTGCGACTGGCGCCACGGGGCCAAGGCGCGGCGGGCGTAGGCGTGGTTGGCCACCTTGAGCACGAAGTCGACGCCGAGCGCGGTCAGCGTGTCGACCATCGCCTGCGAGAAGGAGCCCTTGTCGAGGCGGACGGTGATGTGGCGCACGCCCGCCTGGCGGAGGCGCCGCACGAGCGTGCGCAGCCACGCGTGCGCGCCGGCGGCCGTGTGCGCGTCGCCGGGGCGCCATTGGATCCCGAGGCAGTCGCCCGTGTCCGTGAACGCGACCAGCGGATGATGGCTCGGCCGGCCGTGGCGGGTCGGGTTGTAGCCCTTGACCGCGCCCGCCTGCTGCATGCCGTAGCGCTGCACGACGGTCGAGTCGAGGAGCACCGTGATCGCAGCCGGCACGCCGACGGCGGCCCAGCGGGCGCGCACCAGGTACCACGTCAGATCGTCGAGCACCGGCAGCAGGGCGTCGCCGGCGCGGCGCAGCCAGCGCCCGAACGTCGTCGCGTCGGGCACACGGCGCCAGCCGAAGCACCGTGCGACGCCCCGGGCGTCGAGGTGCGCGAGGTCGTCCATCGTCGTGCCGCCGTACAGCAGCGACGCGACCCACATCTCGATCATCGTCGACGTCCGATACCGCCCGCCGATGTCGACTGCGTGCTGATCGAGCCGCGCGCCGAGCTGCAGCGTGTCCCAGAGCTGCCTGAGGAGCACGAGGCCTGCGCCGTCGGTGAGTGCGCCCGCGCTGTGGCGCAGGGCGAGCGGCGTCGTGGTGCCTTGTGCGTGGGGGCGGGCGGGAATACAATGGAAGCGCACCGTCTGGGTGACTTGGGTTGCGTCGCGACTTCTGGCAGGAAGTGCGTGCAACGTAAGGCTCCAGGCGGTGTTCTGCGTTACGTCACGCGAGTGCGATTGCAGGATTCAGGTTGAGTGGCGCCCGGACGATGCGCACACCGCGGCCGGCACGCAGGCCTGGCTCCCCGTGCTCGTGCGGCGCCTCCGGCAGGCAGGCGTGCGTGACATCACGGCGCGCCTCGATAAGGGCTTCTTCTCGCAAGCGATGATCGACACGCTCACCGTGCTTGGCGTCGACTTCGTGCTGAAGGTGGCCAACCACGCGTACGCGAGGCGCGCCCTGGCCCCGTGGCGGCAGTCGCAGAAGGGTCCGCACTACTAGACGAGCACGGGGACGCTCTATGGCGCGCATCTCGTCGGCGTCGAGCGCCGCGAGACCATCGACGCGGCGGACACCGACGGCTTGGCGCTCACGATGGAGACGCGGGCCCACGTCGCGCTCGTGATCACGAACCGCACCGACCGGCACGCGCTCACCACCTGGCGCACGTACAACGCAGGCACACTCGTCGAGCAGCAGATCAAGGAGCTCTACCGAATGGGCATGGGCGCGACCGCGGTCGATGACCTCGGCGGGAACGCGGTGCTCGCCGCCCTCACCCGCGTCGCGTGCCAGCCGCTGCACGTGCTGCGGACGACGGCGCTGCGCGTTAACTGGCGCGCCCAACCGGCACGGCTCCGTGCGTGGATCCTGCGCGTGCCCGCGGTCCACACCACGCACGCTCGGCGGGCTCCGTGCAGCGGCGGCGCGATGAGCCGCACCGCCCCGTGCTCCTCGGCGCGCTGCGTCAGCTCACCTCCCTGCCACCGCCGCGGACGCGCGTGCTCGCGCTCGCCTGAGCGCCGACCGATTCCTACCAGCGATCCGTGATCGCGATCACGGGGTCCCACGGCGTGCGCGCGAGCGACCACGACATCACCGACAACGCATGCCCAGGCGCTCGCACTCTACACGGGCGCACACGTGACGTCCTAGACGCCCTGCCGCCGCCACGCCGACGCGACGCCGACACCCGGCATCTGGCCCTCACGCCGCCTTCAGATCACGATTGTAGGATCCGGGCTTACAGCCGCCTACTCGCTGATGACGGGGCTTGTCAGTCAACCTGCGGTCGCACCGTGCGAACGCGTCAGGCTCACCAGCCCGTCAGCCCGACGATGTGACGAAAGTTCGCATCGAACACATCGAACAGGCGTGACTGGCCGGGACGGCGCCGCAGATTCCATACCACAAAGCGGGTTGACCCAACACGCATCACGAACACGGCGGTCACAGACGCCTGGGCCTCTGGCAGCAGGAGCTCGCGCGCTGCCGCGAGTGCGCGCGTGCACGTCGCCGCATCGGTCACGATCTGCACGGTATTGGTGTCCGCTACAAGCGGCAGCTCGCCAGCGGCTCGGTGCTCGACGCCGTAGTCGCTGGTATCGCTCACGATGTCGCGCAGGGTCGAGAGATACTCCTCACCAGCCGCGCCAAGATTTGCGCATGGGGCGAGTGTCGGCGGCACATCGGTACGGTACGGCTGTCCAAACGGCGCATCCGGATGGCTGCCTAGCATCGCCACAAGGGCAAAGACAGTAATCAGCATTCTCGTGCTTCTCCTTCACAGTGGTGTTGACGCGCGCACCCTACGGCCGCGTGCAGCCGGGGCCACTACGGTTGTATCTATTGAGGAAGTGCCTCCATCTCCGCGGCCGGTACCCAGAATCGGTGGGAATGAAGTTCTCGAAGGGCATCCAGTTCGCCCGGTACAGTCGCTTTCGGTCGAGGATGAGTTCGATCACGGTATCGGCGTGGGCGCGGATCCAATCGGAGTCGCTCGGGCCACCGAATGTCGATCCATACTTGATTGTTTGGCCCAAACGTAGCTGTCGCTCATTCTTGCATGCATCCGGGAGCGTATCGTTGGGGACGAATGGATGGATGTGGCCGCGGGCGAGCTGGCGCCAGCCAAGCGGTGTCGGAAATGTGGCTGGCGACGTGGAGCACGGCGTCGCATCTGCTGCCACAGGGGCGAGGAACGTACGCGTGACGCCGGCAGAGTCCAGAACCACAAGGCTGCGCTCACGGCGGTTGGCGATGTTTGGGTCGTTCGCCCCGCTGCTATCGAATGCCTCGCGCATCGCACGTCGGATCTCTGGATTGTCCCAGAAGTAGTCGCCCGTCGGACACGGAACTACGATGATGCGGCGACGCGCGACCGGCATCCAGGTTCCATTGACGTAGGAGTAAAGCAGCATCTCACCCGAGACTGCAGGCGTGATGGTGCACGTGCCTGCCGTGCCGCAGACCACTTGCTGCGGTCCGCCGTCGGGCACCCACCGCCATTCAGCCACGTCCACGCGGCCTTCGGTGGGTGTCACGCGCGGGAGGAACGTGACTGCGTCGCCCGCGCGATACCACGACCGCCCATCCGCTGTCTGCAATGCGATCGCGTACGCGCCGAGCGGGATGGGCATCTCGGTGCTCGTGGAGTCGTTGTTCGCCCATCCACTGACACGCATGCGCCCGGCGCCGGGGATCGTGAAGCCGAGACACTCGACCTGTCCAGCGCACCGCGTGACTGGCGTCGCGCGCCCCGTCGCGTTGTCGATCCACTCCCACATGCGCACGCTGCGCGGCATGCCTTGGCCCTGATAGACATTGGGAGCCACGCCCGCCAGAAAGTTGAACTGGTCGCCGACACGGATCTGGCCACCGAGGCCGCTCACCTGCCGTGGTACGATCGTGAGCCGTGCGCGGGGAATTCGGAATTGCACGCTCACCGACGCGTTCATGCGCGTGCACGCTTCGATCCCGGTCGGCCCGCAGTGGTGGGGCGCCCCTTGCTGTCGCACGACGAAGGTGCCGCGCGTCACGTAGACCACGACCTCTTGCGTCGACGAGTTGGTCGATGCCGCGAGACGATCACGACGCACCTGCGCCGAGATCAGGAAGTCTAGGGTGGCCGCTCGGACGAAGGTGCCTTGTGCACTGTCCGCCGCCGGGTTCGACGCGAGGGTGTTGCGCGCGTAGGCCGGTACAGTTCCCTTGAAGTCCGGCAGGGGATCGATACCGTAGTAGCGTCGCGTGCCGGCCACGACGCCGAAGATGGGAATCGACGAGGGCACTAGGTCGCGATTGTCGATGGGGGCGACATCAATGGGTCCTGTATACGTCGCCTCCACGAGGACGTCGCGGTCGCGCGGGAACTCGGCGAGCACGCGCATGCCGTCGGGATTCGTCGGTGTGCCAATGAATGCCACGCCAGGACCGAAGTGTGAGAATTGCACACTTGCGGAGACTGGATCGGCTGCTGGCACGCCGTAATCTCCCCCGTGCTGGCGCTGCGGCCCGGTTACGGCGTCGGTACACGCCGCGAGGGTGGTCAACAGGATCGTTGAAAAGAGCGAATAGCCGCGCACGCGATGAGCGCGCGGGTGCTGAGCGTCCATCCGGCGCGTGCGCACCATTGGTTCACGAAGGTTGTCCGAGCGCATCACGACCAGAGCACGAGAGAGTAAGGAACCACAGTGTGCGGGCGTAGTGGGGGGCCAGGCAGGCGACCACGAGGCTAAGCGGGCGTGACCGCAGCGACAAGGCGATTGCAGTGCATGGTCGGGCGCTGGTTCGCCTCGTCACGCGCATGGGTGAGCGCGTTCGTCGTCGTCGCGTTGGGGCTGTGCATATCGCGGTGTGATTGTGTGCGGTCGTCGGCGCGCGCGACTCCGCGTCCACGCTGCACGTCGCGACCAAGGCGCGCTACACCACCATTGAGGGCCGGACCACGCGGCATCCCTGTTACGCCGTCAGCCAACGGCGCCGAAGGATCGTCGAGGAGGTCTTCGGTTGGGCGAAGACCGTCGGCTTGCTCAATAAGCTGCGACACCGCCGGCGCGCGACAGTCGACTGGGTGGTCACGTTCACCCTCGTCTGCTACAACCTGATGCGGCTGCGGACGCTGACGGCGGGCCCAGCGCGTGCCTGAGGCGCGTCCGCGCGGGGCGTGACTGCCCCGCCGCGGCCCGCCTGGTGCCCGATCCGGGGCACATGCGGTCCGTTCTTCACGTGATTCGTCACTCTTCGCGCGTACTCGCGCAACCGACTACCCCCATCAGCCTGAGATCGCCGGGCTTTTCCGTACAGTGTTTGGTGCGCAAGCCGAGCGGTCCGTGCGGGTGTGGAGGAATCACACCCTACACACTGGTCCGAAAACCAGC
>JALOPS010000026.1 GCA_025453745.1 Gemmatimonadaceae bacterium | reverse complement strand
GCAGTGGCAATGCGCTCGGGGCACACGTCCAGCTCTGAGCAACCTCGTCGTTCCCTGAGCGGTGGGCCGCGGAGCGGCCCGCCGTCGAAGGGCCGCGCGGCGGCGCCGTCATCCGGAGCGAGCCGCGCAGCGGCGAAGCGAAGGAGGCGCCGGTCGCGGTCGTACCTTCACCGCCACCGCTGCCCGGAACGCGCACGGCGTGCGCGTCCGGCGGTGTTTCGACTCCGCGCTCGCTCCGCGAGCGCTCCGCTCAACACACGGCGCGGTCGTACCCTGAGGGAGCGGCGGAGCCGCGACTCGAAGGGCCGCGCGACGGCGCCGTCATCCGGAGCGAGCCGCGCAGCGGTGAAGCGAAGGAGGCGCCGTTCGCGGTCGGTCTTGCACCGCCACCCCTGCCCGGAACGCGCACGGCGTGCGCGTCCGGCGGTGTTTCGACTCCGCGCTCGCTCCGCGAGCGCTCCGCTCAACACACGATCACCGCACCACGGCAATCACCTCGATCTCCACCAGCCACTCCGGCCGCGCCAACCCGGACACCGCGACGAACGTACTTGCCGGCAGTTGATCAGGTCGCAGGTACTTCGCCCGCACTTCGCGCAGCACACCGACATTCGCCGCGTCCAGCATGTACGTATTCATCTTCACAACATCCGCAAACGTCGCCCCCGCCGCCGCGAGCGCGCGCCGCAGGTTTTCATACACCTGCTCTACCTGCTTCTGCACGTCGCCCGCACCGACGAGTGCCCCGGTGGAGTCCAGCGCCACCTGCCCGCTGATCCAGATCGTCCGCCCACCCGTGGCCTCGACGACGTGCGAATACCCGGTGGTTGGCGAGAGCGTCGGCGGATTGGTGCGCCGAATCACCTGCGCCTCCAGGCGCGCTCCGCTCCACATCGCCACCAGCGCGACGACGACCCCCGCCACACACCGATTGCGCCGATGCGACACGTCGGGTGATGCTCCATGCGACATCCCTGAGTCCTCTCGACATGCGGAGTGAATCAATGCGATCTGTCATCCTGCTGCTGTCCGGCCTGCTCTGCTGGGCACCTGGTGCCGCACACGCCCAAACCCGCGAGGTGCGCGTGCTCACCACCGCTGCCTGTCGCACGCTCCTCGCCGCCGCTGACGCGGAAGCCCAGCGAAACAACTGGCGCGTCACCATCGCCATCGTCGACGCCGCCGGCGACCTCCTCTGTCAACAGCGTCACGACGAAGCCGCCGGCAACACCGCCGACTTCGCCCATGGCAAAGCCCGTACCGCGGCGCGCTATCGACGCCCGACGCGCAGCATGGACTCCACCATCGCCAACGGCCGCCCCCATCTGCTCGCCATCACCGGCATCCTGCCGATCGAAGGCGGCCTCCCCATCCAACTCGACGGCGCGGTCATCGGCGGCATCGGCGTCAGCGGCGCCACCGCCGCACAGGACGCCCAGGTCGCCCGCGCCGGCCTCACCGCGCTCGTCCGCTGATCGCGAGCACCACGCACCACCGCCGTTCGCTCTCAGCCCACTGCCCCGCCCCTCACCCGCGTACACCCCGCGACCGCTGCTGAGAGCTGAGAGCTGACAGCCGTCAGCTGGACTTCCGCAGCACGCTCTCAGCTGAGAGCTGCCCGGCTGCTGCTCTTCACCCCCCTACACCGCTTCCGACATCGACGTGAACGTGAAATCCCGCACGCGCAACGGCGGCACCACAATCGCCGCCCCCGCATTCCCCGACTCACTCGCCGACACCCGCTCCGGCCGCCCCATCCCTTCGATGTTGTTCAGCATGAAAATCGGCGACTCGTTGAACCGCAGATTCCGCACCGGCCGCGTCACCTTCCCGTTCTCGATCAGAAACGTTCCGTCACGCGTCAACCCCGTGTAGAGAATCGTCCGCGGATCCACCGGCCGGATGTACCAGAACCGCGTCACCAGCAGTCCACGCTGCACACCCGCAATCAGCGACTCGAGCGTCTCGCTCCCGCCACTCATCTTGAGCGACGCCGCGCCAAACCCCACCGCCGCGCCCGTCGGCTCCTTCCCCTGCTTCTTCGCCCAGTACCGATCGTAGTTGAGCGCCCGCACCACGCCATTCTCCACCCACGTGATCGGCTTGGTCGGTAGCCCGTCGCCCGTGAACACCGGCCCCGGCGTTGCCGCGTCGAACGGATCGCTCGACAGCGTCACGCGTTCATCGACGATCTTCTCGCCGATCTTGTTGCCACCGCCCGCCTTGGTGAAGAAGCTCCGCCCTTCATCCGCGTTGCGCGCGCCAATCGCGCCCGCGATCAACTGCGTGAGATTCGCCACCGCCGTCGGCTCGAGCACCACCGTGTAGCGCCCCGGCTCAATCGCCACGGCATTGACCGACCGCCGCGCCTTCTCGATCGCGCGCGCACCGAGCGCCGCGGAGTCAATGGTCGTCGCATCGTTGCTCGCTGCACCCGCCCACCCCGAGCCCTGCCCATCCGCCGTGCGCACCGTCGTCGTCAGCACCGCATCCGTATCGCGCGCGTAGGCAAAGAGCCCCTTCGAGTTCGCGATCGCCTGCGCCGTCACACGCGTCTCGAGGTACCCCGTGGACACGAGCCCCGCTGCGCGCGCCGGATCGGTGATCTTTGCGATCATCGCCGAGCGACCAGCCGGATCGAGTGCCGCCGTACCGTTGCTCCACCCGATGCTCTCGCGATACTGCTGCGGCTCGAGCTCCGGCATGTACTCCGGATCTTCCGGCGAGAGTTTCGCCAACTGCTCCGAGGCCGCGACCACCGCGCGCAGTCCGGCGTCATCGAGACGATTCGTACTCGCCGTGCCCGAGCGCGTGCCGAACACCGAGCGCACCACCACCGACACATCCTGGTTGTCGCCGGCGGTGGAGATCTGATTGACCGCAAAGCGCGAGTTGCCGCGCGCGCTCGCCGTGATCACCACGCGCGCTTCCTGCGCGGTGCTGAAGCCAAGCACGCGCTTGGCAATCGTCTGGCATTCGTCGCGCGTGAGCACCGTCACGGGCTCGAGCAAGGAAATGGGGCGGCTCATGCCTGGCGTCCCGTGTTGATGACGTTGATCTGCTTGTGCCGTGTGGGCACGCAGCCGTGACTCACCGAATTCGACTGCGCGGGCTGCCCCTTGCCGTCGCCAAACGCCCCGCCAAGCTGGTAGCTCTTGGGTCCACCGAGCATGTCGAGCGCCTTCCAGAAGTCCGGCGTACGGATCTGGTAGGCGACGTCCTTGAGCATCCCCACCACCTTGCCGCCCTTGATCTCGTAGAAGAGCTGTCCGCCGAACTGTGCGTTGAAGCGCTGCTGATCGATGGAGAACGATCCGTCGCCGATGATCGCGATGCCACGATCGGTCGCGGCAATGAGATCGTCCCACGAGAGATCCTTGGTGCCCGGGCGCAGGTTCACGTTGGGCATGCGCTGGAACTGCACATCGGCCCACGACTGCGCGTACGAGCAGCCGTGTGACCGCACCGGCATGCCGCGCTTCCGGTAGTAGTCCGAGAGCCACAGCGCCTGCTCGCGCGTGGTCTGGTAATCGACGAATACGCCGTCCTTCACGATGTCGAAGCGCTCGGGGACCACACCGTCATCATCCCACCCGCACGCAGCGAGCGAGCCGGGTTGTGAACGATCGGCATCGATGTTCATGAGCGGCGAACCGAACTGCAGCGACCCCAGCACCTTCTCCGGCGGAAACACGAAGCTCGTCCCGGCATAGTTCGCTTCGTAGCCCATCGCCCGATCGAGCTCGGTGGGGTGCGCAACGGATTCGTGAATCGTCAGCCACAGATGCGTGGGGTGCAGCACGAGATCGTAGCGTCCCACCTCGACCGGCTTGGCGGAGAGCTTCTGCACCGCTTCGTCTGCCCATCGCGGCGCGTTCTCGACGAGCTTGGCCTCGGTGACGTGCTCGTAGCCGCGCCCCATCGGCTGGATGTCGTTGCTCTGCCGCGTCTGGAAGTCGCGGAAATCCTTCGACACCGCCGTCACGTTCACCGACGGCTGTGCGCGGAAGATGGTTTGCTCGACGAGCGTCCCCTCGGTGTTGCCATAGGTCTTCTCGTCCTTGAGAAAGAACATGCTCGATGTCACGAAGCGCGCCTGCGGCACCTTGAGCGCGGCCTCATTCGCCGCGAGCAGCAGCGCGACCTTGTCTTCCACTGGCACGGTGAACGGATCGACCTGAATCGCGCTGCGCCACGTGCCCTTCTGATTGCCCGGCGTCGGTGCGAGCGTCACCGGTCGCCGTCCGGCGCCGCGTGTGGCCTTGGCCTGTGCGACCGCCTGCCGCGCCACGCGGGCCACGGCATCGGCGCGCAGATCGCTCGTCGCGGCAAACCCCCACGCGCCATCGACCAGCACGCGCACACCCACACCAAGCGTCTCGTTGTCGACGAGTCCCTGCACGCGTCGCTCACGCGTGAACACGTTCTGTGTCCGCGAGAGACTCACACGCGCATCCGCGTACGACGCCCCCGCCGCGCGCGCCGCCTCGAGCGCAATCGCGATGGTCGCCTGTGCGGCCGGATCGCCGTGCCCCAGGCGGGCCATGCGTGCCGCAGCGGACTGTGCCTGCGCCAGCCGCCCCGATGCCACGAGCGCTGCGCCGGCCGCCGCCGCCGATGACGTACGTAGGAACTCCCGACGACTCCGATCCACCGAACACTCCTCGCGTTGGAGGGCCCCGCCAGCGGGCAAACGGTTGCCTGCCACCCGGGGTCTGACGATTGTGGTGTACAACGTCGCGCCGGCGCGCGCCGTTGTGGAGCTTTCCGACTCACTTTGCGCCGCGTGACCGCATCACTGACGCCCGACTCCCGCACACCCCCGACGCCTCGCCCGGCCACCGATCGGGACGCCCTGCTCGATGCCGCACGCCGGCTCCGGAGCACGGTCGCCACCCGCATCGTCGGACAAGAGCAGGTGCTCGACGAGTTGCTCATCGCCCTCCTGGCTGGCGGGCATGCACTGCTCGTCGGCGTGCCGGGGCTCGCCAAGACGCTCCTCATCAAGTCGATCGCCGAGGCGGTACGCCTCGACTTCCGCCGCATCCAGTTCACACCCGACCTGGTGCCGAGCGATATCACCGGCACGGAACTGCTCGAGGAAGACAGCGCAACGGGCCAACGGCGGTTCCGCTTCGCGCGCGGCCCGATCTTCGCCAACATCGTCCTCGCCGACGAGATCAACCGCACGCCACCGCGCACACAGGCCGCACTGCTCGAGGCCATGCAAGAGCATCGCGTCACCGCCGCCGGCGAGACGATGCGACTCCCCGAGCCATTCTTCGTGCTCGCTACGCAGAATCCCATCGAGCAGGAAGGCACGTACCCATTGCCCGAAGCGCAGCTCGATCGCTTCCTCTTCGACATCCGCATCGGTTATCCGTCGGAAGACGATGAAGTTGCGGTGCTGCGCGCCACCACGGGGCATGCCGTCGCGCCCCTCACGCCGGTGCTCGGCGGCGACGAACTGCTCGCGCTGCAACGGCTCGTGCGTGATGTCCCGGTCGCTGATGCCGCGCTCCGCTACGCGACCGCACTCGTGCGTGCCACGCGTGCGGACGATCCGCGTGCCCCCACCCTCGTCAAGCAGTACGCGCGATGGGGCGCTGGGCCGCGTGCCGGACAGGCGCTGATCCTTGGTGCCAAGGCCCACGCACTGCTTGACGGACGCGCGGCCGTCGCACCCGACGACATTCGACGCGTCGCGCTCCCCGTGTTGCGCCATCGTGTGCTCCCCAACTTTGCCGCCGACGCCGAAGGTGTGACGGTCGAGCGACTCGTCGCCGCCGTCCTCGAGGCCACGCCCTCGCCGGAACGCTCCGCGCGCGTCTGACCATGTCGGCAGGCGCGTACGGCCCGATGCTCGATGCGTTGCGCGGCCTCACCTGGCCCGCGCGCCTCGTGCCGCGCAGCGTGACGGCAGGCACACATCCCTCACGGTTGCGCGGCGCGACGGCGGAGTTCACGGAGTATCGCGCGTATCGCCAGGGCGATGACCCGCGTCGCATCGACTGGAAGCTGCTCGCACGCACCGATCGCGCCTTTCTCCGCATCACGCAAGAGCGAGCCACACACGCCACACTGTTCGTGCTCGATGCGTCGGCGTCGATGGACTTTCCGGATGGTCCCATCAGCAAGTGGCAGCACGCGTGTCAGCTCGTCGTGGGGTTGGCGAGCGTGGCACTCGCGGCTGGTGATCCGGTCGGATGGCTCGTGGCCGGCGTGCCACACCTGGGACGCGCACCGCGCGCGCGACGCGATACGCTGGCCGACCTGATCCGTACACTCGATCGTGTGACGCCCGATGTGGATGCGCCGCTTGCGCCACTGCTCGCCGGCAGCGTGCGCGCGTCGCGCATCGTGATCGTCTCCGATCTGCTTGGCGATGGCGATGCCGTGCGCCGGGCGGCAGGTGTGCAGCGGGCTCGCGGCACGGACATCAGCGTGCTGCATGTCGTCGCGCCCGAGGAGCGCAATCCGCCGTCCGCCGCGCGTCTCGCAGAAGATCCGGAGCAGCCGACACTTCGCGCCACCTTGCACGACACCACCCGCGTCGCGTATCGCTCGGCGTTTGCCGCATGGCGCGCCGAGCAGGCGCGCGCCTGGCGTGCGCTCGGTGCGACGTACCGCGAAGTGTCCAGCGACGCACCCGCGGCGCGCGACATCCGCGCCTTCATCGCACGTCGCGTCGAGGACGCCGCGTGACGTTCGCGCTGCCGTGGTTGCTCGCACTCGGCGCGGCGGCGATCGCGGGCATTATCGCGCTGCACTTCATTGCGCGCGACGTGCCACCAGTGTGGCGCCTGCCGACGGCGCGCTTCGTGCCGCAGGATCGTCGCGACGTGCAGTCTCGCGCGGCCGCGCCGCGCGATCCGTGGCTCCTCCTCCTGCGGGTACTCGCCCTCGCCGCACTCGCGCTGGCCGCTGCGCAACCGGCGTGGACCGCGGCGCGCAGACCGCAGGCGCGTGTCATTGTCGCCGACCTCTCGCGCGCAACGGCGGACCGCGCGGCCGTGGCCCGCCAGGCGCGTGCGCTCTGGCGCGAGAGCGATCGTGTGGTAGTGCTCGACACCACGGCGCGCGCCGCCACGCTCGACTCCGTGGACGCGCTCGCGACGCGTGATGCGCCGAGTCGTTCTCCCGGGCGACTCTCGGCCGCGCTGCTGCGAGCGATCGACGAGCGCCGCGCCCTGGCTGATCAGGCAGACTCCGTGGAACTGGTGCTGATCGCGCCACTCGCCGCCGAGCAAGTGGACGCAGCACTCGCACCCCTGCGAGCCGTGTGGCCCGGCAGCGTGCGTGTGGTACCGGTGACGCGACGCACTGCGCCGACGCCGCGCACGGATATCGCACTTGTGGGCGACGCGAACGATCCGCTGCGCGCGACCATCGCCCTTTCCGGTATTCGGCTCTCGGACTCGGCGCGCGTGCGCATTGCACGGCGTATGGCAACCGCTGCCGACAGCGCCCTTGCCCGCGCAGGTGGCGTACTGCTCCAGTGGCCCGCGACGACTGCTGCGCGCGATAGTGCACGAGGCGTGGTCTTCACGCAGACCGCGCTCGTTGCGCCGATTGCACGTCGCGCAATCGACACCGCCGCGCGCGCGATCGCGTGGTTTCCCGACGGTGGTGTGGCGATCACCGAGCAACCAGTGGGCGCTGGATGCGTGCGCGACGTGGGCGTGCTCGTGCCCACGGCGGGCGACGTGGCGATCAGCCCGCGCTTCACTGAGCTGCTGCACGCGGTGCGCGCGCCGTGCGGAGTGCCCACGGACTTCGCGAGCGTCTCGGCGGAGACGCGTCGCCTGATCGAGGGTGACGTCCGAGCACGTGCCACGCGAGCGGACGAGCGTACGCGCCGCGCGGGCGATCCACGGCTGATGCGTGCGCTGCTCGCCGTAGGTGCTGTCCTGCTGCTGCTCGAACTGCCGCTTCGGCGGCAACGCGGCACCGCATGACGGCGCTCACACGTCTTGGTCGCGTCCGCGCCGAGTGGACCGCTGCGCTGATGGCGCGCTTCATCGCCTGGTTCGCCCTCGCGGGTTGTGCAGGCAGCGCGATCAACTACTGGTGGCAGGGGAGCGAGACGGTTCCGCGTGGATTCATCGTGTCGGGCCTGCTCATCCTGATCGCGGGCATCGCGTTGCTGTGGCGGTGGCGGGCGTCACGCGATCGCGTTGCACTCGCGCTCTGGATCGAGGGGCGCGCGCCGGCGCTCCAGTACGCACT
The DNA here is from genome assembly GCA_025453745.1 of Gemmatimonadaceae bacterium. Taxonomy (GTDB): domain Bacteria; phylum Gemmatimonadota; class Gemmatimonadetes; order Gemmatimonadales; family Gemmatimonadaceae; genus JALOPS01. The sequence continues at coordinate 13,786 of JALOPS010000026.1, read as the reverse complement.
GCTGACGCGTGCAGAGGGTGCGAGCGACAGCATGGTCGATGTGCTGGAGGCGCAGATCGCACGCGTGCCGTTCGAACGCCTCGTGCGCCCTGCCATCTGGCGGCCACTGGTGCCGCTCGTCGCGACCGTCGTGGTCGCAACGGTGCTGATGCGCACGATGCCGCAGTGGGCGTCACTGCGGCGCACGGGTGCGGTGCGCATCTACGGGCCGTCGGAAGGGCGCGCTCCCTCCACCGCCCGAAGCGCACTGGCAACCGTTCGTATCACGGTCGCTCCCCCACCGTACACGCGCCTGCGCACCGCATCGCTCACCGATGCCGCACGCGTGAGCGCGGTGGTGGGCAGTCGCGTGCTCGTGGAGGGAGCGGCTGGCGATGATGCCGTCATCGCTCGACTGGGCACGGACCCGCTCTCGATCAGCACTGCATCGACCGCGTGGAGCGCCACGCTGCGCATGCCCGCGCGCCCCACACTCGTGACGCTCTCGAGCGGCAGTCGCCAGCGCGCCGTGCTGCTCGAACCCGTCATCGACTCCGTTCCCGAGATCGCGCTCCGCTTCCCCGCCCGCGACACCGTGCTGCGCGTCGCGGCAGGCGTGGTACCGCTCAGCGCCGTTGTGCGAGACGATTTCGGCGTCGCCGCGGCGTGGTTCGAAGTGGTCGTCTCCGCGGGCGAGGGGGAGAACTTCACCTTCCGCACAACGACGCTGGCGCGACGCACGGGACTCGACATGCGCACGCTGACGCTCAGCGCATCGTTGTCGCTCGACTCCCTGGCGTTGCAACCCGGTGACCTCGTGCATGTCCGCGCAGTCGCACGCGACGGCAACACCGTGACGGGACCTGGCCAGTCGGGGTCCGACACGCGCGCCATTCGCATCGCGCGAGAGAACGAGTACGACTCCGTCGCCGTCGACGGGGCACCCCCGCCGGATCGACTCAAGGGGCTGCTCAGTCAGCGCATGCTCATCCAGCTCGCCGAGGCACTCGAGAAGCGCAGGCGCACGCTGGCACGCGAACCCTTCGTGCAGGAGTCGCAACGCATCGCGCGTGATCAGAACGCGCTGCGGCGGCAGGTCGGCGACATCGTCTTCCAGCGTCTTGAAGACCTCGGTGCAGGCGGCGAGCACTCGCACGACGACGGTCACGATCACTCGCTGATGACGCCGGCGCAGCTCCTGGCCGAAGCGCGCGAGGCGACCACGCAGACCGGCGAAGCGCTGGACTTCCACGGCGGCGAGTCACCGGTCGTCGCGATCAGTCGGCCGCTGCTCGAGGCGTACAACGCCATGTGGGAGGCGGGCAGCGCGCTGAGCATCGGCGATCCCAAGTCGGCGTTGCCGCACATGCGCGCCGCACTCGACGCCATCCAGCGTGCACGCTTCGCCGAGCGGATCTATCTGCGCGGACGCCCCAAGGAGATCGTCGTCGATCTCGCCAAGGTGCGGCTGGCGGGCAAGACCGACCGCATTGGCCCCGGTGCACGCACCGCGCGTGACGATGAAGACGCACCGCGTCTCGCGCGACTCGCCCGCTTCGACGCCGCACTCGCCCGTCTCGCGAGCGATCGCGACGCGGCACTGCTCGCGCTCCTCACACTGCGCGCCGAGCTCCTGGCGGCGCCCGGTGCCGCGGCGGCCGCGCTTGGCGACGCCGCCGATCTACTGCGCAGCGGGCGCGATGCAACCGACGCGCTCATCGCGGCACGACGCGCGCTCGCCGGCCCCGCACCCGTGCTGCGACCGGTCGATGCGTGGTCGGTCCATCCATGACGCCGTTCGTCTTCTGCACGGTGCAGTACGAGTCCGGCGACTGGGACAGCGCGCCGAGCGTGCCCGCCAACATCATCGACAGCGTGGCGCGCTATACGAGCATCGATGTCGCACCCACCGGTGCGATCGCGCCACTCGCCTCGCGCGACCTGCTGCGCTTTCCGCTCGCCTATCTCACCGGGCATCTCCCGGTGCGCTTTGCCGCCGCGGAGCGCGCGATGCTGCGCACGTATCTGGAGCGCGGCGGGTTGCTCTTTGTCGACGATCACAACCACGACATCGACGGACAGTTTCACAAGTCGTGCATCGCCGAGCTCGCCGCCGTCACCGGTGCGCCACTGACGCCCATTCCCAACAGCGACCCGCTCTATCGCGCGTTCTTCGTCTTCGAGGACGGTGCGCCCAACACCAGCCACGAGCTCAACGGCTGGGGCGACAACCTCGTGCATCCATCGCTGTTCGGGTGGCGGCGCAACGGGCGACTGGGCGTGATCTACAGCAACAAGGACTACAGCTCCGAGTGGAACTATCACCCGGACAACAAGCGCTTCCTCGCGGTCGACAACACACGCTTTGGCGTGAACCTCGTGGTGTATGCGCTCACCCGGTAGCCGCGTCGCTGTGGAGTGGACCTTGCGCGGCATCGCGGTTATCGCGCTGTTGCTGGCGTGGCGCGAGAGCGACCGCATGGCAGACGATGTGCCGCAGACGCGTCGCGTTGCGGGGCGCGACGTCCGTTCTGCCGCACTCGGCGCCCTGCGCGACGCGGTGCACGTCGTCACCGACACCGCACTCGATGATACGACGCGCGCGCTCCTCGTTGCACGGCGTGCCGCCGGTGGCAGCGTGCGGTGGAGCGGCACGATTCCCGCGACGCTTGCCACGATTGATGCGAGGCCTGGTCCGGCGCGCATGGTGACGCTGGCGGTTGCGGCGGCGTCGGGAGACGTGCTCACGGTGCGCGACAGCATCGGGCGGATCGACAGTGTCGCCGTTGCATCTCCGTCGAGCGCACTGATCATGTCCGCGCCGGTCGGCGCGGTGTCGGTGCGCATCGCGCCGGCACCCGCGCGCGCCGATACTGTACCTACGAGTGCGCCACTCACCACCGCGGCACGCACCGTTGCGCAGACGCTGCGCGTGCGCATGCGCGATATCACTCCGCCACGCGGCGTGGTCGTCCTTGCTCGCCCAGGCTGGGAAGGCAAGTTCGTTGCCGCCGCACTCGAGGAGGCCGGGTGGCGCGTGGACGTGCGCTTTCCACTGCGCCCCGATACGGCCACCGTGCAAGGCGCCCCCCGGCGACTCGATCCCTCGCGCGTCTCGGTAATCGTCGCACTCGACAGCACCGCTGCGCCGCTGATCGGTCCCATCACCACGTTTGTGCGCGCGGGAGGGGGACTCGTCTTGGGAGGCGAGGCGCTCGGCCACCCCGCGTTCGGCATACTGCGTCCTGGTGTGCTGGGCCCGCGGCGTGAACCGACGACGCTCGTGATCGATTCTGCCGCGCCTCGTCGAGCGCTCCCGCTCCTGCCCGTGCGCCGGCTCACGTCCAACGCGGTCGCGCTCGAGCGGGATCAGCGCGACATTGCCCTCTCCGCGCGCCGATTCGAGGGGGGGCGCGTGGTGGCGGTGGGCGTGCACGACAGTTGGCGCTGGCGCATGAGTGGCCCGGCCGGCTCGGTGGACGCCCATCGCCGCTGGTGGAGCGATGTGGTGTCAGCGGCACACGGCGAGATAAACCCCCGCGGTGCGCCGCGTGTCGAATCGTTCGACGCGCCGCTCGTATCCATGATCGCCGCGCTCGGTCCCGCCGAGCGTGGACCACTGGGTGTGTCCGGTGACGGGCCACGGCCGGCGACGCCGTGGCGATGGATCGCGGTGGCGATCACCGCGTTGCTGCTCGAATGGGCCACGCGCCGGCTGCGCGGCGCCCGCTGAATCCTCGCACGACCTCCCGCCGTACCCTCTCGCACTTCCCTCTCCCTCCCACTGGAGGTCGGCTGTCCGATGCTGCACCGTCGGGACTTTCTCAAGCAGGGCGCTGCCCTGGCGACGCTCGCGGCCATCGCGCCCGATGCGCGATTGGTATCACGGTTGGCCGCCGGCGGGCCGCCGCTCCCGGACGAGGCGATGCCCGCTGCGCCCGCGATCAAGGCGCTCATGGCCGACGCGCTGAGCGCCGCGCGTGCCGCCGGCGCGACGTATGCCGATGTGCGCATCGGTCGACAGCGGCAGAACTTCGTCTTCACGCGTGAGCAGCAGATCCAGAACGTGGTCGACACCGACTCGATGGGGTGCGGCGTGCGCACGTTGGTCAACGGCACGTGGGGCTTTGCGGCCACGCGCACGCTGACGGCAGATGGTGTGGCGGCCGCCGCGCGTGAAGCGGTTGCGATCGCCAAGGCGAATGCTCCGGCGCAGGGTACACCCGTGCAGTGGCTCCCCTCGCCCAGCCTCGGCGAACGCACGTGGAAGAGCGCGTTCACCGTCGATCCGTGGACCATCTCCGTGGAGCAGAAGGCGGATCTCCTGCTCAAGGCCAACGCCGCCGCCCTCAAGGTCGCGGGCGTCAAGTACATCTTCAGCGGCTTCTTCTTCGTCAAGGAAGATCGCAACTACGCCAACACGGATGGTACCGTCGCCTTGCAGGAAGTCGTGCGGTCATGGCCGGTGATGAACATCACGGCGATCTCCAAGGACTTCTCCGACTTCCAGTCGCGCAGCAACGTGGCGCCGCCGATGGCGCGTGGGTGGGAGTACGTGCAGCAGTGCGATCTGGCGGGCAACGCAACCAAGTGGGGCGAAGAAGCCGCCGCCGCGCTCACGGCCAAGCCCGTCGAAGTGGGACGCTACGACCTCGTGCTCCATCCTTCACACCTGTGGCTCACGATTCACGAGTCCATCGGGCATCCCACGGAGCTCGATCGTGCACTCGGCTTCGAGGCGAACTACGCCGGCACCAGCTTCATCGCGCCGCCGGAGAAGCAGCTCGGCATGCTCAAGTACGGCCCGAGCTTCATGAATGTGCAAGGCGATCGTGCGCAGGAGGGTGGCCTCTCCACCATCGGCGTGGATGACGATGGCGTCGTGCCGGAGACGTTCCAGATCGTGAAGGACGGAATGTTCAACGACTACCAGACCACGCGCGAGCAGGCGGGGTGGCTCGAGTGGTGGTACAAGAAGTCGGGCACACCGGCGCGCTCGCACGGTTGTTCGTACGCGCAGGGGTGGGACAACGTGCAGTTCCAGCGCATGCCCAACGTCTCGCTGATGCCCGGCGCAAAAGACACCAGTTGGGATGATCTCATCGCCGCGACCGACAAGGGAATCGCGATCATCGGCGACGGCTCGTTCTCCATCGACCAGCAGCGCTACAACGCGCAGTTCGGCGGACAGCTCTTCTACGAGATCAAGGGGGGCAAGATCGCCGGGCGTCTCAAGGACGTCGCCTATCAGATGCGCACACCGGACTTCTGGAATGCGATGACCGCGATCGGCGGCAAGCGGAGCTACGAGCTGCACGGCTCCTTCTTCGACGGCAAGGGACAGCCCGGACAGGTCAATGCCGTCAGCCACGGCTCCGTCCCTGCGGCGTTCCGGCAGATCAACGTGATCAACACGGGGAGGAAGGCATGACCCGTCTCAAGCGACTGGGCGCCGACGGCGCGGCGGCGGGAGCGCTGCTCTCTCGCCAGGAGATGTTCGATGTCATCGCCCGCTGCGTGAAGCTGTCCAAGGCCGACGAGATCGAGATCAACGTCAACACGTCGGCGACGGGCAACACGCGCTTCGCGGCAAACCAGTTGTCGACGTCGGGCGCATCGTCCGATGTGCAGGTGGTGGTGTACTCCGCGTTCGGCCCCAAGCACGCGGTGGTGACCACCAACGATCTCTCCGACGAGTCGCTCGAGCGCGCCGTGCGGCAGTCCGAGGCGATCGCCAAGCTTTCGCCGGATGACCCGGAGATCATGCCGCGGCTCGGCGCGCAGACGCACGCGAGTGTGGGGGCGTACTTCGATAGTACGGCCAATCTCACCGCGGCCGATCGCGCACAGGCGGCGATGAGTGCGCTCGGGCCGGCACGTGACGCGAAAGATCTGCAGGCGGCCGGCTTCCTCATCACGCAGGCTGGCGCGCAGGCGATCGGCAACAGCGCGGGGCTGCAGGCGTATCATCGGAGTTCATCGGCCAACTATCAGCTCACCGTGCGTACGGCCGATGGCACCGGCTCCGGGTGGGCCGCCGCAGACGATCACGACTGGTCGAAGGTGGACTTCGCGGCGGTGAGTCGTCGCGCCATCGAGAAAGCGCGGTTGTCGCGCAATCCAGTGGCGATCGAGCCGGGGCGATACACGGTGATCCTCGAGCCGCAGGCAGCGGGCGATCTCGTGCAACTGCTCGCGTTCTACGCCGATGCGCGTGCGACGGATGAAGGGCGGAGCCCGTTCACGAAGCAGGGCGGTGGTTCGAAGCTCGGCGAGAAGATCATCGATGAGCGGCTGTCGATCATTTCCGATCCGCTCGATGGGCAACTGCTCGCCGCGCCGTTCGATGGCGACGGGTTGCCGTTGACGCCGCGCCGGTGGATCGACAAGGGCGTGCTCAACGAGCTGCAGTACTCACGCTTCTGGGCCAAGAAGCAGAACAAGCCGGTAACGGGCGGCGCGAGCTGCGTGAAGCTGGTGTCGAGTGCGACGCAGTCGATGGAGCAGCTCATCGCGGGCACGACGCGCGGGATTCTCGTGACGCGGCTCTGGTATCTGCGCGAGGTGGACCCGCGCACGATCCTCTACACCGGGCTCACGCGCGACGGGACGTTCCTGATCGAGAACGGCAAGGTCACCAAGTCGCTGCGGAACTTCCGATTCAACGAGTCGCCGCTGTTCATGCTGAACAACCTCGAGGGGTGCACGGCGCCGGAGCGGCTCGCGGGCACGGAGGCGGGCGGAGATGTGGCGATGCCGGCGCTCAAGGTGCGGGATTTCAACTTCACGTCGTTGTCGGAGGCGGTGTAGGCGGGGGTACCGGTGGGTGTTGAGTGTGTGCCGTGTGGTGAGTGTCTGCCGTGTAGTGAGTGTCTGCCGTGTAGTGAGTGTCTGCCGTGAGTTGAGTACTTGCCGTGTCTTGAGCGGAGCGCGTACGCAACGCCGTGTGTTGAGCGGAGCGTTCGCATAGCGAACGCGCAGTCGAAACACCGCCCGACGGGCGCGTAGCGCCCGTTCGGGGCACCGGCCGCGGTGCAAGCCCTTCGCGAATGGCGCTTCGCGCCATCGCGGGGTCCTTCGACTTCGGCGCTGCGCGCCTCCGCTCAGGACACGACTGCCGTGTGTTGAGCGGAGCGTTCGCATAGCGAACGCGGAGTCGAAACACCGCCCGACGGGCGCGTAGCGCCCGTTCGGGGCTCCGGCCGCGGTGCAAGCCCTTCGCGAATGGCGCTCCGCGCCATCGCCGTCCTTCGACTCCGGCGCTGCGCGCCTCCGCTCAGGACACTACGACGCGCCCACGCTCCCCGCCGCCGCGGCGCGCGCATTGGCCACAATGCTCGTGTACGTCCCCCGAAGCGCTTCGGTAATCACCGGTCCGGCACCGTCGGGCTCACCCGCCTGGAACGGCGGCGCCGGCGCGTACTCGATGTTGAGCTGCAGCGCCTTCGCATAGCGCTCACCCGCGAGCGCCGCGGCAATCGTCAGCCCGAAGTCGATACCCGCCGTCACGCCACCACCGGTGATGCGATTGCGGTCCTGCACCACGCGCGACTTCACCGGCGTGGCACCAAGTGATGCCAACAGCTCATGCGTCACCCAGTGCGTCGTCGCCTTGTACCCCTTGAGCAGTCCCGCCGCTCCGAGAATCAGCGCGCCCGTGCAGACACTCGTCACATACCGCGCCGAGGGGGCCTGCCGCTGGAGGAAGGCCATCATGGCCGGATCCTTCATCGCGGCGACGGTACCGTCGCCACCGCCTGGCAGAAACAGCACGTCCAATCCGGTTGGACAGTCCTCGAACGTATGGTTGGGGACGAGTTGCACATGGCGACCTGCCGACACGGGCTCTCGCGTCTTCGCCACGAGGTGCACGTTGGTGTTCAACAAGCCATCGAACACCTGCTTGGTGCCAAACAGGTCGAGCGGGAAGAAACCTGGATACACGACCAGCGCGATGTTTCGCCACGTCGCCGGCAGGATCTTCGCCCGCTCTGCGGGATCCCCCGCCGCGAGCGCGTCGATGAACGCCCCCATGCCGCCGTGCGAGTGCGCGGGAGCCACCGGCGGCTGCTTGACGGGCGGCTGCGCACGCGCCCACTCGGGGATCGCGCTCAGCGCCGCGGCAGTGGCGAGATGACGGGAGAAGTCGCGACGATCCATGCGGTATGCTCCAGCAGGGGGAACGGGCAATGCCGAGAACGCGGGCAATATCGCCGCGACGGTGCGATGCGTCGAGAGCGCAGGAGATCGTCGTAGCATCACCCGATCTTCCGTACGCCGCTTCCCTGCGCGCTACGCGTCCGCCTGTGGCAACATCGGAGCGTGCGCCACGTCACGGTTTCGGTCAGATCGTGCGCCGACGTGCTATCGTCGAGACTGACGCGCGCTCGGGCAGCGCGCGCTTCGGGCGTCCATCATCCGCACGATCCCATGCGTCTTGCTTGCGTCCTTGCGATCGCCATCGGCCTGTCGCACTCCACCCTTCACGCGCAACCGTCTGACGATCCGCGCGTCGTCCGCGCGTTCGGCGTGCTGTACTCATCGGCACAACTCGGTTCGCTCGTCAAGCGGTGGTGCGACGCGCGGGCGCCGGAGACGAGCGCGGTCACGGACACGGCACTGGCTGCGTGGAAGCGCACGCACCGACTCGATGAGATCGAGACCCGCGCCCCGCGCGTGCTCGGCGACCGTGTCGAGACTCTGCGTGCCGCGGTCGACGCACGACGAAATGAAGTGTTTGGCCGCCTGGACAAGGACAGTCGCGCTCCAGCCGCCGACTGTCGTGACATGCTGGCGTACCTGAACCGATCCGCGAATCCCGCGCGTCTCCATCCGTTCGAGACCCGACTGGCATACGGCGCGCTCGACGCGGCCGATCGGTCGGCCGGCACGAGCGCCACCACGTTGCCGCCCTCGACACCGACTGCTCCGTTGATCCTTGGCGGGCGTGGCGGTCGCGGTGCGCTCTACACCGTCGCGCAGCTCACGACGTTGATTCAGCAGGACGAACGATCGGCCGAGCGGCGTCTCAAGGAGCTCGGCCGCATCACGGTCCAGGGGACGCTCGAGCCATACAGCACCGACAAGGATGCGACGCTCTGGCTCAATTCGCTTCGTCCGGGATGGCGCAGCAAGCGGAGCGTGCAGTGTTACGATCTCTCGTTTCGTCGCTTGTACGACGCCAACGTCCGCGACGTGGCGGTACGCGGCGTGGTGCGTGAGTACGACAACTGGATCGTGCTCGAGCAGTGCGAGGCCGTGCGGGATGTAGCGGGGCTGACACCGTCGCCCATCGCCAGCGCCGATGCGTACCGGCGGCTCGAGGCCGACCGCTCGCGTGTGTGCCCGGTACCCGATGCGGGCATCGCGATGGAGCAGCTCGACGGCATCTATCAACCCGCCGATCTCCGCTACAACCCCATGACGATGCTGTACGACCCCGACGAAACGACATTCGTCGTCCTGAAGGATGGGTGGGTGTACGACAACCTCCGCTGCTCACCGCACGACATCGACATCGCGGTCTCCCGCGAGCTCGAGCCGCAACACTGGCACCGGTGGCGCCGCCAGAACGGAGTCCTGGAGGTGCAGGAGTACGACGAGCACGGCCGTACCAACGGTCGGTGGACGGCGCGGAAGTGGATCGCCCGCCCGCCGGTCGGACCACGTCGGCTGAGCGGCGCATTTCATGCGACGGCGTCAGCGTCCACCGGTGTGATCGGCAACGGCGCGACGAGTATCGCCTCGACCACGTACACGTTTCGCCCGGACGGGCGATTCCGGTGGAGCAACTTCACGCAGATGTTCGCGAGCTCGTCGTCGGGCACGGGACAAGGTGGCGCGAGCGGCGCGGTGGGTGGCGTTACGTTCGGACCGGACGGCACCACGGCGACGTCGGTCGGCGGCGGGGAGGACGAAGGCACGTATACCATCGTGAACTACACGCTCGAACTGCGGACCCGGAGCGGGCGTGTCTTTCGTTTCCCGATCTTTCCGTGGGATCAGGGGAAGTATCGCGACTACCTCGTGATCAACGGCACGACGTACTCGCCACGGTAGCGGACGTCTGAGCGTGCCGTGTACCGTGTGTTGAGCGGGCGTCGTGTATTGAGCAGCCGCCGTGTATTGAGCAGCCGTCGTGTGTTGAGCGAAGCGTTCGCGCAGCGAACGCGCAGTCGAAACACCGCCGGACGGGCGCGGAGCGCCCGCTCCGGGCACCGGTCGCGGTGCAAGCCCGCTCGCGAATGGCGCATCCCTCGCCTCGCCGCTGCGCGGCTCGCTCGGGATGACCGCGCCATCGCCGTCCTTCGACTTCGGCGCTGCGCGCCTCCGCTCAGGACACCCCAGCCGTGTGTTGAGCGGAGCGTTCGCGCAGCGAACGCGCAGTCGAAACACCGCCGGACGGGCGCGGAGCGCCCGTTCCGGGCACCGGTCGCGGTGCAAGCCCGCTCAGGACACGACGGGTGACACGCTCCCCCAGGTCACCGGGGCGCCCCGACATCCGTCTCCCGGTGACCGATCGTACGGTGCGCACAGGCTGGCCGAGGTGGCCGCCGAGTCCCCTATGTCACCGGTCGATGACCCCGCTCTTCCTGCGTCTGCTCCTCGTGCCCTGTCTCGCGGCGCCGCTGCTCGCCCAGCCGGCACGCACCGTGCGCGACACCACACGCACCGACACCCTGCACACCATTCGTGTCGAAGGGCGTCGCGATGATCTCACCCGCATCGCCCGAAGTGCCAGCCAGGGCTACGTGGGGCGACGTGATCTGCAAAGTCGCCCGCTGACGCGCGAAGGCGAGGTACTCGAGGCGGTCCCCGGCGTCATCCTCACGCAGCACTCCGGCGACGGCAAGGCGAATCAGATCTTTCTTCGAGGTTTCAACCTGGATCACGGCACCGACTTCAACGTGTCGCTCGAAGGCATGCCGCTCAACATGCCCACGCACGGACACGGGCAGGGGTACATGGATCTCAACTTCCTCACCCCCGAGTTCGTCGACCACGTCGAGTACACGCTCGGCAACTACTACGCGGAGACCGGCGACTTTGGCGCCGCAGGTGCCGCTCGGCTCTCACTCGTGCGAGACCTTGCAACGCCACTCGTGCGGATCGAGAGCGGTGCGTTCGGCTTTCATCGCGGCGTACTCGGTGCGTCGGTCACCCGGGGCCGCTCCACATGGCTCATCGGCGGCGAAGCGAAAGGCTACGATGGCCCATGGCAACTCAAGCAGCAGCTCGGCAAAGGAAGCGGACTTGCGCGCTGGTCGTGGCGCGGCGCGCACGACGACATCTCCGTCCTTGGCATGGCGTACGTCAACGACTGGCGTGCGTCCGATCAGATCCCCCAGCGCGCGGTCGACGAACGGCTCATCTCGCGCTTTGGCCAGGTGGACTCCACGCTGGGCGGCACCATGCGGCGCGCCAGCCTCTCCGCGACGTGGACGCATCAGCGCGGCAGCACCGGCTGGCACGTGACTGGCTACGGCGTGCGGCAGCGCTTCGGACTTTTCTCCAACTTCACGTACTTCCTCGACAACACGGGCGCGGGCGATCAGTTCCGGCAGAGCGACGAGCGCACGATCGCCGGCGCATCAGCCGAGTGGCGCCGCTTCGTCACGACGGGGCGTGTATCGCACACGCTGCGCGTGGGCTCGCAACTCCGCGTCGATGACATCGACAACGGCCTCTTCCGCTCGGAGCGGCGCGTTGTGACCGATACCGTCCGCGCCGACGCGGTCGCCCAGCAGTCCGCGGCTGCATACACGTCGCTTGAAACACGGTGGACGCCGCAGCTGCGCTCCGTGCTTGGCGTTCGTGGCGACGCCTACCGCTTCGACGTCACGAGCAACAACAGTCGTAACAGCGGCCGTCGATCACAAGCGCTCGCGCAGCCCAAGGTCACGCTCGCGTACGCGCCGTCGGATCGCCTGGAGACGTACCTCTCTGCGGGGCTCGGCTTCCACTCCAACGATGCACGCGGCACGGTGATTCGTGTCGACCCCGTCTCGGGTGATGCCGCCGATCGCGTCGATCCACTCGTGCGTTCACGTGGCGCCGAGCTCGGGATGCGGCTGTCGCCCACGCCGACGTGGCGTTCGACGCTCGCGCTCTGGACGCTGCGGCTGGACAGTGAGCTCTTGTTCGTTGGCGATGCAGGGACGACCGAGCCGCAGGGAGCGAGCCGCCGCACGGGAGTCACGCTCGCCAACTTCTGGCGAACCACGCCGTCGCTCACGCTCGACGCGGATGTGTCGCTCACGCGTGCTCGCTTTGCCGATCTGCCGCGCGGAGCGAACTTCGTGCCCGGTGCGCTGCCCGATGTCATTGCTGCGGGCGTGACGTGGGAGCCACCGCGCGGGCGATTCTTTGGCGCCGTGCGGCTCCGGCACTTTGGCCGCATGCCGCTCATCGAGGACAACAGCGTGCGCGGCCGGGCCACCACGCTCGGCAACGCGTCGCTCGGCTGGCGCGCGGGTCAGGCCCGCGTGATGCTGAGTCTGCTCAACGTTCTCGACTCGCGTGCGAGTGATATCCAGTACTTCTATGCGTCGCGACTCGGCGGAGAGCCGTCCGATGGCGTGAACGATATTCACTTCCACCCGGCTGAGCCGCGGCAGGTGCGGGTGAGTGTGAGTTACGGGTGGTAGGGGTGCACCTGACGGTGCAAGCGGAGCGCGCTGGTGTGTTGAGCGGAGCGTTCGCCTCCCGCCGTATGTTGAGCGGAGCGTTCGCGCCTTACCGTGTGTTGAGCGGAGCGCTCGCACCTTACCGTGTGTTGAGCGGAGCGTTCGCGTAGCGAACGCGGAGTCGAAACACCGCCGGACGCGCACGCAGTGCGCGTTCCGGGCAGGGGTCGCGGTGAAAGAACCGCCGCGAATGGCGCTTCGCGCCATCGCGCGACCCTTCGACTCGCGGCTGCGCCGCTCGCTCAGGGAACGACGGGGTGTTGAGTGCAGTCAATGCACCGCCCCACCGGTGAAACACCCGTCCGGGGCACCGGCTGCTTCGAAACACCCTTCGCGAATGACGCTCCGCGTCCTCGCTCAGGACACTGCGCGCACCCCCGGGCCCGATTACCATTCCCGCATGTCCCGCCTCTTCCTCACCATCGGCGCACTCTCCGGCGCCATCGGCGTCGCGGCCGGCGCATTTGGCGCGCACGCACTCCGCGAACGGCTCGAACCGCGCATGCTCGAGGTCTTCGAGACCGGCGCCCGCTATCAGATGTATCACGCCCTCGCATTGCTCGCGGTCGCATGGATCGCCACACAGGTCCCCGGCCGTCTCCCGGCAATCAGCGGGTGGGGCTTTCTCGCCGGCACCCTGCTCTTCAGCGGCTCGCTCTACGCGATGGCGTTGACCGGCGTGCGTGCACTCGGCGCCATCACACCGTTGGGCGGCGTCGCATTCATCGTCGGGTGGATCGCCCTGGCACTCGCCGCTCGCGCACTGCCACGGTAGTCTCGCGCCGCAACGTGCGCCCCGGCCGCGCCGCCGTGAGCGCGCCATCATCGATCACCAACGCACCGTTGACGACGAGATAGCGGACCCCGACCGCATACTGATGCGGCGCGTCGTACGTCGCCGGGCCATCGATGGTCCGCGCATCGAACACCGCGAGATCGGCAAACGCACCATCACGCACCGTACCACGGTCACGCAGGCCAAGCCGTGCCGCCGGCTTGCTGGTCATTCGCGCAATCGCTGCTTCGAGCGACACCACACCACGACGACGCACATACTCGCCGAGCACGCGCGGAAGGGCCCCGTACGATCGCGGATGCGGCACACCCACACCAAAGCGCAC
>JALOPS010000025.1 GCA_025453745.1 Gemmatimonadaceae bacterium | reverse complement strand
CGTTCACCGTCGCGCGCGGATTGGCCGCGAAGTCCTCGAGAATGCGCAGCCCTTCCCGGTGCCGCCCCGGCAGAAGTGGTTGCACCGAATCGGCGTGGCGATGCAGCAGTGCGTAGCGCACGAGGAGCTCGCCCCGTGTGTCGACGACCGTCGTATCGGTGAGTTCGAGCGGTTGCCCCGCCGGGAGGAATCGCACGAGGTCCAGCGGGATGAAGCAGACGAGGTTGCACCCTTCGACTTCCGTGGTGCCCACGAACTTCCGCAGCACTTCCCAGTACTGCATGGTGAGCGCGTGCGCCTTGTTGTGGTTGGTGATCACCTTGCTGCGGATCGACTCGCGATCGGTCTCGGTCGCCAGGCGAATCGCGGTGCGCTGCGCCGATCGCCGCGCGGACGCTTGCCGTTCGACATTGCGATGCATGTCTTCGGCCGCGTTGCTGGTGTACGTGCGCACGCCATCGAGCGCGCTGCGCGTGCTGCCGTTGTTGCTCGATTTGCCGCCACCGCCGCCGGCGCCAATGCCGATTGCCACCGGCCCGAGTACGGCACCAATGCCGCCGGCCACGCCCCAGCTCGAGGAGCGCGCCTCGTTGCGATAGTGTGAGCTGGCCGACACGTGCTCTTCGAACGCCGACTGGAACACTGCCGACGTCGATGCGTCTTCGCGGAGCGAGGAATGCTGCTGCTCGGCGATGTCGAGCCGCTCCGTGTCGACGACGGATGCGGTCGCCGTGCGCTCGGAGACCACAATGCGCTGCTGCTCACCCGGGGCGAGCGGCAGCGAGTACAGCAGGTTGCCGAGGGCGAGGCCGTCGTACTTCCACACCTGCGCGAGGTTGAGCACGTAGCCCAGCCCCAGCGTGCCGGCCATGGGGATGGTGCGTTCGCGGCTGATCGTGTTGTTGCGCACGCCGATGAGCTGATCGCGGAAGCCGTCGACGGAGATCGGCTTGTCGACGGGCACGCGCTCGACGTAACGCGTGTTGGTGAGGTTGAGCCCGGCGAGCAGCGCGGGGTTGAAGTTGGGAATCGCGACCGCCGTGCCCGGACCCGCGCCCGCGCCCGCGGCGAACGGCGGGAAGAAGACCTGGTTCACCGTCGTCGTGCGCGGCTCGATGAGCCGCACGAGCATCTTGAACGGGAAGCGGCGAACGGTGGTGTCTTCCTCGAAGAGGATGTTGCACGCGTCCTGTCCGATCTGGACCTTGACCGTCGGCTGCGTACCGGCCGACAGGCTCGGGCCGGGCGTGACGGCGGGGAGATCTTCGATGAGGTCCATGAGCGCGCCGATGACGCTCTGCGGCAGCGGGCGCAGTACGGCATCGACGCGCAGTTCGCCCAAGGCCTGTCGTCCCGATGGTGGCACAGGGACGGTCACACGCGCCGACTGATTGCCGGCGCCGATGATGTGGAGTCCCAGGCCGTCGGCGAGCAACCGCGTGCGCGTCGCATCGGGAAGATCAGGCAGCGGCAACGTGAAGACGCCCACTTCGTCGGTCACGACGCCGCGGCCGAGCGTCGGACCGTTCGCGGGCATCGCCGGCTGCACGCTCACGCGCTCGGCGGGCGAGCCGTCGCGATTGACGATGATGCCGCGTACCTGCTTGGGCAGTACGCGGATGGTGGCGGCGAGATCGAGCGCGACCGTCGCATGTTCGCGCAGCGTGGCGAGTCCCACGCGGAAGTGCGTGATGTCGGCGATCTTGGTGGCGAGGAGCTGTTTCTTGTCGGCGTCGGAGAGCGCGGCAAACGTCTTCTCGTCGCGGTCGTCGACCAGGTCGAGACTCGGGAGAAAGGCGCGTGCCAGCGCCGGGTTTGTCGGCACCACGGTGCCGGGAATGGGTGGACGCGTGACATCGGTCGCGTCGACCGGTGGCAGGCGCGGATCGTCCGTCGGCCGCGGATCGGGCGACGGGTCGTTGGGGTTGGCTCGGCGGGTCGGCATACCTGCGACATCGGATTCTGGACCGCGGGCCGGACATCGCGCCTTCGCGACGCCGGAGCGTGTCGTGGAGCCGATGTCGTGGTGCAAGTCCGCAGCCGATGTGGCGTGAAGCCGCGTGCCAGCACGGTTTTCGGCGATTCGGTGTGGCGCGTCACACGAACTCTGTGTCAAATCGCACTCAACACGCGCTCATCTGTCGATCACCACCCGCACATCGTCGCGTGTGTGCGGCGGCCGGCGTGGGTGGTCGGAGGTCGCCGCGAGTCGTCGCGGATCGTGCGCCTTACCGCCGCCGCGTGGTCGCGAGCTGCTGCTCCACCCACTTGAGCGCCGCCTGCACGGGCTCGTCGATGCCGGCGCGCACGCCAGCGATCGTCGGTCGCACATCGAGCATCGGCTGCATGCCGACACGCTGGAGCTGCCTGCCGTCCGGCCAGCGGATCTCCGCATACGGATAGTGCACGACGTAGCCGCCCGGCAGCATCTGTGAGGCGAGCGGCCCCACGGCCCCCGCCGACGGACTGCCGATCGGCGTCGCCCCCAACCCGCCGACCAGCGCGAGCGCAAACTCTTCTGCGCTACCATCGACGCGCTCGTCGATCAGCACCACCACGCGCCCCCCGTAACGTCCCACGCTGTCCACCGGATCGCGTCGCACCCATTCGTACGTGAGCCGTTCGTCGGTGTCCGGCTTGGGCGCGACGGCGCGACGCCCGCGCGCGAGCGGCACGCGCGGCTGATCGGCGAGCCAGCGCACGAGCGGCCACGCCATCTCGTTGATGCCACGTCGCACGTCGATGAGCAGCGCGCGTGGATATGCACTCGCGGCGCTCGCCCGAATGGAATCGACGCGGGTGCGATCGAGCTGTGCCGCGTCGAGCAGCACGACCCCCGGCGAGAGCGTCGCCACCGCGCTCGGCACGGGTGCGCGCTCGCGTGACTCGCGCGCCACGCGGGTGACCGTGAGCGTGAGCTGCTCCGCACGACCGCGCGCATTCGTCCGCCGTACCAGCAGTGAGGCCGATGATCCGCTCGGCCCACGCAGAAAGAACTGGACAAGATCGTGCTGCCGCCGCCATGCATTGGACGCCGAGACAAGGCGTTCGTACGCGTCGAACTTGCGGACGATCGGATCGTCGTCGATGCGCTCGATCACGTCGCCAGCTTGCAGGCCGCTCGTCTGGGCACTGCCGTGCACGCGCGTGACCACCATCTCGCCGGCGATCGTCCGCGCGTCGAATGGCAGCACGCCACCGCCCACACGCGCGAGCATCGTCGGATCATCCAGCGTCACGCGACTGTCGCTCGTGGCGGCCAGAAGATCGTGCAGCGCCGTGGCGTACGAGATGGAGTCGGGCGCGGCGATCGTCGCCGGTAGCACACGCGCGAGCGCGGCGTCTAAGTCTTCGTCGGCGTACGTGCGATGCGCGAACTCCTGCCGCAGCAGACTCCACAGCTCGATCGCCGTTGCCGCGCGCACGGCGCGTACCGGGTAGCGCGTGCGGCGCCACGCCTCGGGTACTTCCCATGACTCGGGCGCCTCGCCCAGCAGGTTGGGGGCGCGCCAGCGCACGCCCTCTTCGAGCATGCGATTGAGCCCGAATGCACGACCGACCTCCGTCGTGTCCGCACCGAGCAGGTCAATCGCGCGCGCCAACTCGGCGAAGCGCGCCGCCCCACGATCGCGCACGCCGCGGCCGTAGGTGCGTGCTTCGTCGTACCGTTTGGCCGCTCGCAGCAGCCAGGCGATGCTGTTGGAGTCGGTGAGCACACGCCCGTCCGGCGGCAACGTGAAGTTGTCGGTCGGCGGGGGACCAGTCTCCGCGTACACCGGCTCCGGTGGCGGCGGCGGCGAGCGACGCCAGGGTCCCGGCGGCACGCACGCACTGGCCGCCACCAGCACACTCGGGAGGATCAGGCGCGAGGCAGAGCGGTGACGCATGCACCGCAAGATCACGCGTCTTCCCCGCGCGCGACATGGCGCCGCCAAACGAACGCGGGGCGGTGGCTCCGCGCCACCGCCCCGCTCCAGTGCGAACCACGATGGTACTGCTGCACCGTCGCTACTGCATCTCTGCTACCGCGCGTCGCGCCGACGCCGCGCCGCGACCAGCACACCGGCAAGTCCCGTCGCGAGCAGCGCGTACGTCGACGGCTCGGGCACCACGTTCACGCGCGCGATCGAGACGTTGTCGATCAGCGGGCCGACGTTGTCGGCGCTCGAGGTGGAGAAATCCACGCGCAGATTGTTGTTGGTGGCCACCGTGAACTCGAGCGAGGCCGTCGACCAGCCTGTCGTGCCCGGAATCGGGGCGGGGATGAAGATGAAGTTGAGAGACGGCCCAACGGGCCCCGGCGCCGCGACGAATGAAAGCAGGCCGGTTCCGACCACGTCGGTCAGGGACGTCGATGCGCCGAACCGAAGCGCCGTCTGGAACGGGTCGGCAGCCGCGGCACGCTGCGAGCCGCTCACATCGAACGTGAAGCGGTACCGCTGCCCGGCGGTCACGGCGATGGCATTCGTGAGCGTGATCGTGCCGGGGCCCGACGTTCCATCCAGATCGACGCAGCTCCCCGATCCACCGGCGCACGTGATACCGAAGTCGCCACTGCGCACCAGGTCGACCTGACCGTTCACCGTCCAGTTGGCGAAGCTGTTGTAGTTGAGGGCGCCGTTGCCGCCGTTCTCCGAATTGAAATTGTCGGAGAAGAGCACCTGCGACTGAGCGGTGCTAGCGGCGAGCGCGAGGGCGAGCAGGGCAGAAAGCGAGCGATGCATCTGGGGGATACTCGGGGCAGGAAGTTGCCGGGAGCTTATGTCACGCCATGCTCCCGCGCTGCTCCATCGTGCGAAGTGTGCCAGTCCGGTGACACCACTATATGTGTGCTCCTCGGAGCCCGCACGAGGGTCGTTCCACCCATCAGCCGAGCGTGGGCGCACGTCCACGCGCTACGGCGGCCCGCCCACCCCGGCGCGCGACCCGTCGTCCGAGAAGAACCACCGGGGCCACCGTCGTGAATCGGCATCGAGCGTGTACGCCATGATCATCTTGATGATCTCCGGCATCACGCTCCCCTGGAGCGGCGTCAGCACCGCGCGCACCGTAGCACGCTGCGCCCAGAACAGCCGCTGATACGCGAGCTCCGTGGCCCGCACATCCGCGAGCACCGCGGCCCGGTCGTACCCGGCCGGCAGCGCGGCCAACCGCTCCGCCAACGGGCGAAACAGCGCGCGGGCCTGCTGCTGGAACGCCCCATCGGCTTCGCGCAACGAGTCGATCTGACTGCGTGTGAGGAACAGCGTGTCACTCATCGCCAGCAATACGCGATGCACGCTCGAGACCTGCCGCATCTGCGTGCCCAGCATGTCGTCGAGCGTCGGCGCGATCCATCGTCCACGCTCGCGCCGCTGCGGTTCGAGTGTGCGCGCCAACCGCTGCTCCGCGAGCGAGCGGCTGAAGTCGAGCGTGACATCGAGCGTCACCCGAAACGGATCGCGCAGCAGCGAGGCTTGGGGACGCGTGCTGCCGAAGCGCGGATTGACCGCGTACAGATACCGACGTGCCGCCACATCGAAGCCACGCGGCACGAGCAGCACCGGATCGGGCAGCGCCGGATTGCCCCATCCGCGCGGCGTGCTGCCGTGCAGCAGCAGATCGAGTCCGCTCGCCAGATTCGCCACGTTGAGCGAGAGCTGCGCACGACGGCCGGCAAACACACCGGGCAGCGTGAGATCGACGCGCGCATTGGTCGTCACGGTCCACGGACCGGTGCAGCTCTGGCGCGCCGCCACGCGACCGAACTGTTCGCGCAGACACGCACGCACCGGAGCGGCCGCACCCCCGAGCACGTCACGCATCCCTGCCGCTCGCGCAGCCTCCGCATCACCTGCCGGGTCGAACACGAACGCGCGATCGCCCGCCACTCCATCGCCGTCGACGTCTCCTTGCACGATCGGCGTGAACGGCACGCCAGACTGCACACGCGAGAACAGCGTGAACGTGCCACGCCGTGCAGGGAGCGGCACCGCCGCCTGCAGCAGCAGCGTGTGGCGCGCATCGAAGGTGCCACGTGCCCATTCGATACGCATCGGATCACCCAGGTTGGCGCCATCGGCACCACGGAACTGCTGCCGAACGCGCTGCACCGTCCAACTCGCCGAGTAGAACTGGTTGCGCAGGCGGAACAGGTCAGAGCTCAACGCCAGCGAGAGCTGCCCCGCCGTGGACCGCAGATCACTGCGCAGCTCGCGCTGCGTGGCAAACGCCGCCGAGCGACGGCTCGCGGCCGACGACGTGGCACCTGAACGTGGGTCGATCGCGCCGATCGGCACGAACAACGCGCGCCCTTCGTCGCGCAGCGTAGTCTGCGTTGTGGCATCGACATTCCGGTCGACCATGCTCGGCAAGCCGAGGTTAACCGCGCCGGCGCCTTCGACGCGCATGAGCAGCGGCCCCACCGCGGCGGACCAGTTCAGGTGCCCGCGCCAACTGCGCGGCACATCCCACCCGCGGGCAAATGCCATCGTCGACGGCGCCCGCTGCGCCAGCACCGAGGGTGGCCCGACACACGCCGCCGCGGAGTTACCACCGCCGCTCTGCGCCGGCCACGCTGGCAGGGGGACGGTCGCCCCCACGCAGGCGAGCGACTCCACCGCCCCCGCGCGGATCATCGCAACGGTATTCGCCGAGTGGAGATCGCGGAACTCGCCGATCCCCGCGCGCAACACGCCCATCGTCGGCCGCACCACGGTTGCATACTCGGGAAAGAACTGCGCACTGCGCTTGTCTCTCGCCGGCAAGTTGACGGTGAGCCCGACGCGCGGACTGAGGTGTATGCGTGACGGGGCGTCGCTCGCCTCCAGTCGCGCACCCGAGAGCAGTTGCACGCGCGGCGTCGGCGACCAGAGATGGGCGACCGCGGTGGCCGCGTTGATCGCTCGGCCATCGCGCACTGGTTGCGCCAGCGTGCGCGTGAAGGCGGCGGGTTGGTTGTCGGCGACCGCAGCAATCGACGGATACCGCCACGTGCCCAGCGGATCGGTGACCGTCGCGTCGCGCACACCATCGAGGCGTGCCCACCCGATCGCGCGGAATCGGTGCCGCGGGGAGGTGCCGCGCCAGCTCCATTCGCTCGCGCTCTCCATCGTCCACGCGGCGCGATTGCGATCGCCGGTGGGACTGCCCCCGAGCAGTGCCGTGGTCCCCGCGCTGTCATCGACGAGCACGATCGCCGCTGGAACGATCGAGGCGGCCTCCCCCGTCTGCCGCACGAGCGAGAGCGCGAACCGGTTCTCGTTGAAGGTGCGGCCACCACGCGCCGTCCGTTGATGGAGGAGCTGCACGGAACCCGTGGCATCAACCGCGCGACGCACCGCGTTGGCCGCGATGAGCGGCCCCGCATCGAGTCCCTGGCGCCGCGCCCCCGAGAGAAAGGTCGTGAGCGCGAGCACTCGCGACGTGTCGCGCGTGTCGTCGAGTCGGGCGAGCAGCGCCACCGATTCGGTGATGCGACTGGGCGAACCACCCGACGCGCTGATCGGCAGTCCAACACGCCCGGCCGCGGACGCGAGGCGTGATATGGCCTCGGGCGACAACGCGACGACAGCACGCGTCGCATCGCTCGCGTCGAACAACGATGCCTGCGTGCTCACGGCGCGCGCCGCATCGACGCTCATGTTGTAACTCATGGTGCGCCGAATGGCCTCTCCACTCGCACCCGCCGACAGCCGCGTGCCCGTCACGGGCGCGCCGATATTCCGACCCACGGCGTCGGTGGCCTGCAACGCGTTCGCGTCAGCCGCAATCCACGCGCGACGTTGCTGATAGTCGCGATCGCCGGGCGCGAGACGCAGCTCCATCTGCCCACCGGCGAACCCGCCGCGCGTCGGGTCCATCGTCCCCGCGGAGAAACGCGCATCCACCGACGCGCCGCGCGGCAACTGCCCCGCCGGCAGCGCCAGGCCGTTGAGCGTGGTCAGCGTGGAGGTCGGTGACGCTCCCAGCGATGACACACCACCTGCCGTGACCACAACCCCTGGTACTGTACTGAGCAGCGCGGGAATGTCACCACGCGCCGTGGGCGCCACACTCGCGGCGACACCATCCACCCACTTCTCCGAGGCGCCGACCTCCTCGGTGCCGAGTCGCACGCCGTTGTCGGGACGTGGCTTCACCTCACGAACCGTGACCTGGGCCAGCGTCGTCGCGGCGACGCTCGGCAGGTCGAGGTCGACGATGAACTCGCGCTCGTCCGCGGTGCGCTGCACGCGCCGTCGTGCGCTCTGGTAGCCGGGCGCCGCAGCGTAGACCAGGTAGTCACCCGTGCCGGGATCAAAGCGCAGCGACCAGCGCCCCGTGCTGTCGGTGGTTGCCTGCTGCACGGCCCGGTCGCTGCCGCGCGTGACGAACACGGTGGCCACAATCGCGCGCCGCCCCGAGTCTGCCGTGACTCGGCCGCGCACCACATCGGCGGTCGAGGGCTGTGCCGCGATCGCGCGACCGATGGTGAGTAGTGCCAGGAGCAGGAGTGCGCGCATGCGGTGCCTCGTGAGAGACACCCCGGGTGCCCCCTGCCCTACGCGGGGTGCGTGATTGGGTCGCGCCACGGCAGGCCCCCGCCCGTGATTGATCACCGGTGCCCGCAACGCTGCACGACGAGCGGCACGTCGACGGCGCGCGTCCGCTTACTCCGGAAACAGTGCCGTCAACGGCAGCTCGAACGGTGGCGAGTGCGACGCGGGCGCCCAGTGCAGCGCCGTGTCGATCACAGTGGGAAACTCCGATGCCGCCGTCCAGCGCTCCAACCGACGATGGACCGGATGCATGGTCCACACCTCCGCGACACCAGCGGCGAGATACGCCGCGCGCTTCGCAAATCGGTCTCTCCGTACACTCGACGGGCTGGCGACCTCGACCACCAGCACTGGGACCGGCAGTTCGCGCCAGTGACGCACGCCCCGATCAGGCGCCGGGTAGACGGTGATGTCGGGTTCGAGCCGCGTCGTGACGCCGACCTGCACAGTGCCGCGCAGATGCACCGCCCACCCGGTGTGTGCGTCGCACCACTCCGCGAGCGCACGGAAGAGCGTGAGGACCACCCGTTCGTGGTCGATCTCGGGCGGCGGATTCACCAGCAGCTCCCCGTGCAGGAGCTCGTACCGCCGCCCATCCTCTGGCAGCGCATCGACGTCGTCCACGGTCCAGAAGGACCGCACGGGGAGCACCGCAGGCATGGCCATAGCTTCGGCTCGGCGCAGGGGAGTCGGCAAGGGGTGACCACGCGCACACGGTGCACTCGACGTGCGCGCTTTCCTTCATCATTTCCGTGCGCCGCTGAAGCGCCAGCGCACGCGCGTCTGCCGGACGGCGCCAGCGCTCCGCTCCCCTCCCCTCGCCCTGATTGCGCGGGACGCGCATCGGGCGAAGCTTCCACTCGCATCTCTCGACCAGTCCCACTCCTCGCCGCATCCGCCCATGTCACGCATCCGCCTGCTCGCCGCCCCGCTCGCCATCGCCGCCACCGCATCATTGGCCGCCGCCGTGGCGCCGCTCGCCATGAAGTGGGAGGGCAAACTCGCCGGCAACGGCGCGAGCAAGATCACCGGCGTCATCTCCCTCACGCCATCGCCCGACGGCAAGACGTCCATGGCCACGGTCGAGTTCGAAGGAGACACGCCGAGCGTCACGCGCCCCTGGCATGTGCACATCGGCTCGTGCGACAAGGGGGGCGGCGTCTTCGGCGGCGGCATCGCCTACAAGCCCGTCGTGGTGGACGACAAGGGACACGGCATTTCGAGCGCGGCGCTCACCATCGCCGCACCCGACACCGGCAGCTACTACGTGAACATCCACGAGTCGGCCGCGAACATGCGCACCATCGTCGCCTGCGGCGATCTCAAGATGAAGCACTGAGCGCGTGACGTATCGCCTCTACTACACCGACGCCTACACTCTCACCTTCGACGCGCGGGTCCGCTCGCTGGATGCGACGGGCACGCGCGTCGTGCTCGACCGGACCGCGTTCTATCCGACCTCCGGCGGGCAGCCGTTCGATACCGGAACGCTGAACGGCGCCCGCGTGGTCGACGTCATCGATGACGACGAGCACGGCGACATCGTGCACGTCCTCGCCGACGCGTGGCCGGGCACCATCGGTGATGCGGTCACCGGCACCGTCGACGAGGCGCGCCGCCGCGATCATCGCGAACAGCACACCGCGCAACACCTCCTGAGCGCGATCGCCGCTGATCGATTCGGTTGGGAAACGGTGAGTGTCCACTTCGGGGCCGATCGCTCGCTCATCGAGTTCGCCGTCGCCGACATCACCCCGGAGCAGTGTGCATCGCTCGAACAGCACGCCGACATGGTCGCGCGTGCGCCGCGTGCGGTCACCGTCGGCTTCGAGGATGCCGCCTCGGCGCTCGGCTTGCGCAAGCCGCCCACACGCGAGGGGGAGATTCGCATCGTCACCATCGACGGCGTCGACCGCAGCGCCTGCGGCGGCACACATGTGCGCAGCACGGCGGAGCTGCTCCCCATCGTGCTGCGCGGCACGGAGCGACTGCGCGGCCGAGTGCGCATCGGCTTTCTCGCCGGCCAGCGCGCCATGGCCCGCGCCGCGCTGGATGCACAGCTCCTCGCCGCGATCTCGCAACAGCTCACCTGTGCACCCGCCGAAGTGCCCGATGCCATCGTACGGCTGACGGTGCGCAATGGCGAGCTCGAGAACGAACGACGGCGCCTGCGCACGCAACTCGCGAGCGTCGAGGCGCGCGCGCTCTGGGAGACCGCGCACATCGGGAGCGACGGAACGCGCACCGTGCGCGTGGCGCAACACGCGCTCCCGCTCGAGGAGGTCAAGCCGCTCGTCGCCGCCCTCGTCACGCTCGGGGGCGTGCGCGTGTGTGCGACCTCCGAGTCGCCGCTCGGTGTGCTGCTCGCGGTCTCGAGCGACATTCCGCTCGACTGCGGGCGCGCCCTGCGGGACGCGCTTGTCGCCGTCGGTGGGCGGGGCGGCGGCAACGCGGCGCAGGCGCAAGGCACCGTGCCCACGGTCGATGCACTCGTCGACGTCGTCGCGCGGCTCGGCTTTGCCACATGAGCGATGCGGAGCGGCTCACACGCTCAATTGCCGATCTCGACGGCCTGAGCGTCGAGCGCGGTGCCTACGAGACCGGGCGCGTGGCGTGGCTCTCACGCGCACTGGTCAGCCCACTCGGGCAGCTCGGCCCCGCGGAGTATCGACTGCTCATGCAGCACGAGCGCGGATTGCAATGGGTGCTGCCGCTCATCGTCGCGCGTCTCGAGCGTGAGCCCTTCACGCCGATCGATGGTGAACCGGCGGCGCTGCTCCTCGCCGCACTGACGCTGCCGCTGGAGCACTGGCGCACGGTACCCGCGTTGTTGCTGCGTCTGCGCGACCTGCTCGATGCGCTCGGCGACACCGACGCGGCCAACGCCGCGCTCACGTCCGTTGTCGCCGCGCGCGTGCAGGATGACGTGACGGTCTTTCGCACCCTGTGCGACGCAGAGCAGTAGCGCACTGGGCGCGACGACGGGCCTCCCCTCCGCAGACCGTCACACTCCGCGTTGCATCGCGTGCTCCCCTCGGACGCCGCACACCGAGCACCGCGGCACGCCGAAACGCTGGTGCGCACCGGTGCCGCCACGCAGCGTGCAGGCATGTCCATCCCACCCGTCGCCTGCACGCTCTCGGCCGAGCATCTCGCGTGTCAGGCCGAGCAGCTGATTCCGGGACTGGCGGCTCGCGCGTCGCGCGTGACGGTGCACACCGACGAAGTACGCCTCGATTTCGACCATGCGCCGGGACTGCTCGCCGCCATTGCCAGCGTCCTCGAACACGAGCGCGAGTGCTGCCGGTTTCTGACGTTCGAGCTGCGCGCGGAGCACGCATTGGGCGCCGTGCGATTGACGATTGGCGGACCGGCCGGCACGGGCGCATTCCTGGCCGGACTCTCGCCGCGATTTGCCGATGCCTCCGGAGGCGCCGCGACGTGACCTACGCTGCGGGCTCCGGTGATCACTCAGTAGTCGTACACGTGATCGATGCGCACACCGGGCGTCGACGCCCATGACCGCAGCAACTCGAGCAACGCCGGCATCGGCACGGTGATGAGCACACGCCGCAGTGCCGGTGCACTCGGCGCGTCCGGCACTGCGGGGTAGTCCGCCACCACGCGCACGCTGCCCGGCACGCGCCCCCCATCGGCCACGCGCGCCGTGAGCACCGCCGTCGGACTGCCGTTGACTTCCACCACGCGCGCGAGCGTGTCGGCGGAGAGCGCACGCAGCAGCGCTTCGAACGGACGATACCGCCCCACCGTGAGCCGCTCGTAGCCTCGTATGCCCACGCGCTGCGCGGTCACACCGTCCGGCAACGCGCGCGTCGTGTCGCGCCCGATGACCACGAGCTCCCGCACCGGCGTATCCGATTCCGCACCAAAGCTCCATTCGAGCAGTTGTGCATACGCCGCCTTGACCGACCAGAGGAGCGACAGGAACAGCTTGCGCTCGAGCGATCGCACGAGCTGACCGCCGCTCCCCCACGCCGCACCCCACACGCGCCCCACGTACGGCCAGAAGTCGAAGCGATACCACCCGGCCTCGTGAATGAGCGCGCTGTACGCCGCCGCCTGCTCGGCGTACACGCGATCGGCACCGGTCTCGTACCCGCCCAGCCACTCGGTCACGCGCCCGATCGTATTTTCGTACAGCCCGGTCAGCGTGTACTCCACCGTGGTCGACCCGCCGATGACCATGAGCATCGCGTGGAAGCCGCTCGGTACCTCCCCCACGCGCGTCGCTTCGCGCCACGCGGCGCGATAACTGCGCCAGAACGTGCCGATGCTCCGCATCCACGCGAAGCCGCTGGGCGCGCCACCGGCGACCACCCAATCGCGCAGTGCATCGCTCGACCAGACCAGATCCCACTCGGGATGCGCCACCACTCCCGCCAGCGACACGCGGTAGTAGTTCGGCACACTGTCGAGCGCGAGCCGCACTTCGGCAGGGAGCTGCACGGGAAAGCGTGCCGCCGTGACGGTCGGCAGCGTGTCGGTGCCGGGCACCGGCGCATACACGTCCCACAGCGTGTTCGTGAACCGCCCCGAGGGATCGAGCTGCGCCTTGAGCGCGAAGAGCTCGCTTGCGCGCGGGTACGCACGCAGGAACTGCGCACGCGTCGCATGCGCCTGGTACGGCAGGTAGTAGCGCCCGCCATGCGCGAGCACGCTGTCGATCGCTTCGCGCGTCCACACGCCCACCGCGCGCTGATCGTCGGGCTGCGTCTCCTGCGCGTAGTAGAGCACGAGTGCAAACGTGTTCGTCGGCGCCCATGTGAGATACGGCACCGTGTCGGCCAGCGCGTGTCGGATCGAGATGTTGACCGTGTGGACATCGTGCTTGCGCAGCACCGCGCCCAACGCGCGCACCGCCGGCGCGAGTCGCTCCTGCGGAATGAAGTACTCCTGCAGCACAAATGTGGTGTGATCGCGTCGCTTGGGCTCGAGCTCCGAGACGTCGTAGCTCGCCTCGAGATTGCGCCACGTCACCGGGTGCCCGCGCCAGTAGAGCGGATCGACGATCCGCTCACGTGCCCACACCGTGAACGACCGCGACCAGTCGCTGGCCAATCCGCCGAAGAACGCGCGCCGGATCGCACTCGTCTGATCGAGCGGGCGCAGATGCGCCGTATCATCAAGTTGCGCCGTGGTGCGCCGATACGTGAGCGCGCCCACCTCATCGTAGTTCGGTGGCGCGAGGTCACCGTTGTGGAAGATCACCGCGGTATCGCTCGCGGTGGTGCCCGCGATGGCGCGATCGAAGTACGCGGGGTACGAGTCGAGCGGCAGCCGCTCCCAACTCCGCCGGATGCGATCGTTCTTCGCGATCTCGAGCGTCGCCTCGGTGATCACGCCGATCGCTCCGTATCCGCCAAGCGCGGCCGCGTAGAGCTCCGGGCGTTCGGTGCGCGAGGTCTCCACGATGCTGCCGTCGGCAAGCACCAGACGCAGACTGCGCACCGTCATCGATACGGGACCGAGGCCGATGTAGCGCCCGTGTGCGTTGACGCTCAACGCGCCACCGACGGTGAAGTTGTTGTACGTCTGCATGACCTTGACGGCGCGGCCGAGCGGGTCGAGCACTTCCTGCACGTCACGCCAGCGGGTGCCGGCATACACGCGCATGGTGTCGGCCACCGTATCGACGGCGATGACACCCTTGAGCTGGCGCAGATCGAGCTGCAGACCGCCCGGCGTCGCCGTCTGCCCACCCATGCTGTAGCGCCCCCCGCCGATGGTGATGGGGCCGGTGGTGCTCTGCACGAGCGCGGCCACCTGGTCAGTGGTCGTCGGCTCGGCGATGCTGTCGACGGCGATCGGGTAGAGCCCGGTCACCTCGCGCACAACCGGCATATCGGGCGGGCCGACGCGAACGGCCGTGCCTCCGCCGGCGCGCCACCAGGCCACCGAGACGAGAGCAACGAGCACGGCGACGACACCGAGCGCGCGCCGGCTCCAGCGAACGAGCCGCGCGCGGAATGGAGTGGCCCCGCGATGTCCTCTGGGGCGACGACGGAAGACGCGCATGAAGGCGTGGTGATGCGATACGAAGCTGCCGGACCGCTGGAGGATAGCTCTCGCGACGCGCACGATCTATCCTGTCTCGTCGCGCGACTCCACCCTCGACCCCGGGCCTTCGATGCGTCCACTCACCCCGTCGCAGTATCGCCTTGCCGCGCTCGCGTTCTTCGTATTTGCGGCCGCCGTGGTCGCCATGGGATGGGTGCCCGGCTGGTACACGTATGAGGGGAGCGAGCGCATGCTCTTCGGTCTCTTCGCCATGAGCGCACTCGACGACATCACGCACGGCGTCACGGCGATCGCCTTTCTCATCGCGGCGTTCCGCGGCGTACCGGCCATGCGCCTGACGTTCATCACCTTCGGCTCGTACTACGCGCTCGACGCGCTCTTCTATCTGCTCAACGGCTTCGTGAACACGCTGCCGTGGTTGAGCGACATCGCGCTCAATCTGCCGCACGTGGTGATCAGCACGGCGATGTTGTTGCTGGGGTATCGGTTGGTGCCGGAAGCGCGGTAGGCGGCGACGTCACGCGGATGGGTCGAGGCGTCGCGAAGCGACGGCCAGGTCGTTCGTGCGTCCGATCGCGCAGTCGTTCCTCACCCCCACCATACGCGATCCACGCGGTTCCACGGTACGATTTCCGTCTCCCCACGGCGCTGCGACGCGGTGCCCCCATACACAACGCGTGTCGCACTGCGCGTATTCGCATCACGCAGCGCCAGCCGCTCCGCGACGGCTCGCACGCCATCGACGAAGTCGCTCGCGACGGTTGCCCCTGACTTGACCTCGGTGAGCAGCGGCGCGGGGAGGTCGCCGACGACCAGGTCGACCTCGAGCCCACCCTCTTCCCGGTAGTGTGAGAGGGCGTACGGCGCGCCACGGTGTGCCCCCTGCTTCATGACCTCCATGGCGACCCAGCTCTCGAAGATCGCGCCACGCAGGGGATGGGAGCGCAACTGCTCCGGCTCGCGAATGCCCAGCAGGTAGCAGCAGAGGCCGGAGTCCACGAGATGCAGCTTGGCCGCCCGCACGACGCGCTTGCGGGGATGCGGATGCCACGCAGGCAACTGGCGAATCAGATAGCTCGCTTCGAGCACAGAGAGCCAGGCGCGTACGGTGGGATGGGACACGCCGGCATCTGCGCCCAATCGTGTGAGATGCACGGTGGTCGCGGTGCTGCCGGCGCAGAGGCGAACGAAGTTCGTAAAGGCATCGAGATTCGTGACGTTGAGCAGCTGCCGGACATCGCGCTGCACGTAGGTCGAGACGTAGTCGGCCAGCCACTGCGAAGCGGGAATCGATCGATCCAGGATGCGCGGGTATCCACCGGTCCACAGCACCTCGAACAGCTCCGAGGGCGCGTTGGTGAACCGCTGGAGCTCGGCCCAACTGCACGGGTGCAACTCGAGGCGCCCCACCCGACCGGCCAGCGATTGCGCGACGGTGGCCCCGATGGCCAGCTCCTGCGAACCGGTGAGGATGAAGCGCCCGGGGTCAGGGCGCTCGTCGACGTCTGCCTGCAGGTAGGCGAGCAGCTCCGGCACCCGCTGCACTTCGTCGATGATCGCCCCGTTCTGGTGCTGAGCGAGGAAGCCGCGCGGGTCCTCGCGCGCGAAGGCGCGAACATCGAGCGGCTCGAGACTCACATAGGGGTGCGCCGGGAAGACGGCGCGACAGAGTGTCGTCTTGCCGGACTGCCGAGGCCCGGTGAGGCTGACAACCGGGTAGCGCCTGGCCAGCGCGAGCAGGGCAGCGGACGCATCGCGGGGAATCACGTACGAAGCCTATCAGGCGACGGGGAAATTGTAAATGCAATTTACAATGTTCCGGTTATCGCCGTAAATGGTTATACAGCAACAGGTTGAGCGTTGCTGTCCTCACCGCGCCGGCCAGCTCCACCTCCCCACCGCCCCCTCCTGCTCCACGCGCGTCTCCCCGAACTCCTTCACCAGCGTCACCCGCTCGCTCGCCGTGGCCCCCTCGATGGCAGAGACCAGCGCCCCCGCGTGCGACACGATGATCAGTTGCGAGTCCCGCGCGGCGCGCGCGATGAGCCGCGCCAAGGGCGGCACGAGATCGGGGTGCAAGCTCGTCTCCGGCTCGTTGAGCACCATCACCTGCGGCGGGCGTGGACTGAGCAGCGCCGCGACCAGCAGCAGATAGCGCAGCGTACCGTCCGACAGTTCACTCATCGACATCGTGCGCAACAGACCGTGCTGCTGCATGACGAGCGAGAAGTAGCCGTTGTTCGTCTCCACCTCGACGCGTGACCCCGGAAACGCATCCGCGATGGCGTTGTCGAACTCCTCTTCCCGTCCCGTCTCGCGAATGGTCTGCACTGCGGCCGCGAGATCGCGCCCGTCGCCCGCGAGCACCGGAGTCCGCGTGCCAACATACGGATGTCGCGCGGGTGCGGTGCGCCCCGAATCGAAGTGATCGTAGAAGCGCCACCGGCGCATCTGCTCACGCAGGAGCAGGAGTTCGCGCGCTTCGCGCGGGTCGGCCGCGTACGTCATCATGCTTTCCCACGGCGGCAATCCATCTTCTGTCACCGCCCAACTCCCCGACCGATCGCGGATCTGCACCACCGGCCCGCGTCGCTCGGCCACCATGCTGTGTCGTGAGGCGACTTCGCCCACCCAGAGCGCTTCGCGCTTCATCTCCGGATCGCGCCCGAAGCGCGTGGGCATTGGATTGGGCACCGGCAAGCCGACGTCGATCGCGTAGCTGTACTCGTCGCTCGCGAAGCCAAGCTTGAGCGCGACCGGCTTCTGACGCAGCGTGCCCTGCACCGCATGATCGCCGCGCTTGACGGCGGCGCCGATGATTTCAGGTCCCGCCCACAGCGTGGAGCCGAGCCCGCCTTCCTGTGCGAGCGACGCGATCAGTCGACCATGCGCGATGTCGGTGAGCAGCCGCAGCGCGCGATAGAGGCTCGACTTGCCCGTGCCGTTGGCGCCCGTGACGAGCGTGACCGGACCGAGCGCGATGCGTACGTCGCGCAGGGAGCGGTAGCCGGCGATGGCGAGGGTGCGGAGCATGCGGTGCGGGTCGGGACGATCACAAGCGGCAGCGCGAAGCTACTGCGTGCCCGATCGTCCCGACCGCGTCGGGCACCACCTCACCCCACTCGCGCCCGCCGCTGACGCGCGAACACCCCGATCCCGAGCACACCAACTCCGAGCAGTGCCACCGTCGACGGCTCCGGCACGACCGTCGCCGGTGCGAGACCCACGAGCTGCACCCGATCAAGCGTCCAGTTGGCGCCGGGATTCACCGTGCTGTTGTCCCACCCCGCCTCGAAGGCGAACTGGATCCGCTGCCCCGCGGTCAGCGGCCGCAGGAAGAGACTCTGCACTACGGTGCCCTGCTGATTGTTGGGGAATCCGCAGAACGCCGGCTCACCCGCCAACGGATTGCCACCGTTCTGCCCGATCGCGCCGCGGTAGCCCAGCGACCCCGGTGATGTCTGCGGTACGAACGTCTGGAAGGCGCCACCGTCGACGCTCGCGCGCAGCAGGCCGCCGTCGAAGCAGCCGCCAAAGAGGCTGAGCTGGAAGTTGAATGAATGGCGCAGATCGATCCCCGCCGCGCCGCCCGTCGCGGTGAACGTCGGACTGAGCAGCGTCGCGCGTTCGCGATTGCGCCCGTTGACGATCCAGCCCGTTCCCGGTTGATGCGTCCACACGCCGAAGCCGATGAAGTTGTTGGGGTTGGGCGCGGTGAACCCGCTCGGCGATTGGGTGAAGTCGACGAGCTGCGCACGCACCACCTCGGCGCGCATGGAGAGAACGGCTGCGGCCACGAGAGCCGAGCGAATGGCGAACGAACGCGGCATGACAGAGTGCTCCGAACGAGGCGTCTGGGAACTGCGGTGTCCTGCAGCTACGACCGACGCGGTGCGCTGGATCACATGCACCTCGGGCCGCGCTCCGCGGCGCACCCGGCACCTCCACCGGCAGGTCGACCGGCGAAACCCCGCGTCGCGTGTCGCTGTCCAAGCCATGGAATGCCCACACCCGTGCGCCCCATCGCCGCCCTGCTCCGCCTCGCCGGCGTGGCCGCACCCCTCCTCGCGCAGCCCCCCGTCGCCCCGGGCAACGCCTGTCTCCCGGACCCCGATGGCCCCGCTGTCGCTCGCAGCGCGTTTGTGCCGGCCGATCGGTCACCCTACGTGCTGCCCTTCGAACCCGGTGCCGCCGTCCTCGTCTGGCGCACCACGAGCCACTTCACCCCGGGCAACGGTGGCGTGGGACTCTACGCCATGGACTTCGAACTCCCGGTGGGCACACCGCTCGTCGCCGCGCGCGCGGGAACAGTGGTCGCCGTGCGCGACAGCTTTCGCGACGGCAACGGGCGCGACCTCGAAGAGAACTACGTGATGATCCGCCACGGCGACTCCACCGTCGCGCGCTACCTCCATCTCGCACACCGCGGTGCGCTGGTGCGCGTGGGTCAACCGGTGCGACAGGGACAGCGCATCGCGTTGAGCGGCAACACGGGCGAGACCGGCGGAGCGCACCTGCACTTCGACGTGCAGCAGTGCGGCCCCAACCTGCCACCGCGATACAACGCGCTCCCCTGTGGCATGACGGTGCCGGTCACCTTTCGCAATGCAGGACGCAACGCGTGCGGCCTCGAAGCGGGGCGACGGTATCCGGCGCGGTAGCGCGGACCGCATCCACCGCGAGTGTCCGTGCGAAGGCGGACGGCACGCCGCATCATGTGCGTATCACCACCTCATGCACCGGCCCTCATGCCCGTCTTCCGTCGCGCGCTACTCCTGATATCGCTCGCCGCCTCCTGGGCCGGCGGACAGTCGACGCCCGTGGTGTCCTCCGCTCGCCTCACCGGCGAATGGGTCTTCTCCATGGAAGGCGATGCGCAACCGCAGCGCGTGACGCTGGCCATGCGCGGAGACTCGCTGTCGGGCGAGGTGTACGGCCGGCGCTTCAGTGCCGGCGTGCGTGGGAGTTCGCTCGTCTTCCGCGTCGGCGACTTCCGGTGGCGCGCAGCGATTCGCGGCGATTCACTCATCGGTTGGCTTGGCATCGATCCCGACAGCTCGCAGTGGCGCGCGAGTCGTATCGCCGTCGTCACGATACCCCGCGCCTGGCGCCTCGAGCCCACCACGTACTCACGACGCATCAGCGCCACCGAGACGCCCGTACTCCGCCTCGCACCCGGCGACACCGTGCACACGTCAACCGTCGACGCCGGTGGATGGGGACGCGGCGCCTTTGGCGATCGCGCGAACAAGAAGACCATGGGCGGCAATCCCCTCACCGGTCCGTTCTACGTCGAAGGTGCGGTTCCCGGTGACGTCATCGCCGTGACGTTGCACCGTGTGCGCCTCAATCGCGATTGGGCGTTCAGCGGCACCTGGCTCGTCGACAACGCGATCGAGCCCGGCTACGCCGCCGCGCGCATCGCCCCCGCAAACAATGCGTGGCCCGACAATAAGTGGGTGCTCGACACCGTACGCGGCACGGCGCGACTCCGCGACGCCGACTCCGTGCTTGCCGGCTTTCGCGTACCGCTGCGCCCGTTTCTCGGTGTCGTTGCCGTCGCGCCAGACGCGGAGACGGCGCCGAGTTCACGCGAGTCTGGCGCGTATGGCGGCAACATGGAGAATCAGTGGGTGCGGGAAGGCGCCACCATCCTCCTCCCCGTACGGACGCTCGGCGCCGCGCTCTACATCGGGGATGGTCACGCGGCCCAAGGCGACGGCGAACTCACGGGCGATGCGATGGAGACGAGCCTCGATGTCTCCTTCTCCGTCGCGCTCCAGCGCAACGTCTTCGCCGACATCGTGCGCGCCACGGATGCGACACAGCTGATGAGCTTTGGGGTCGGCGGCTCGCTCGACGAGGCGATGCGCCGTGCCACGAGCGACATGGCGCGATGGTTGGAGAAGGATTTCGGCCTCCGCGCTGCAGACGCCGCCATTGTCATGGGCTTTGCGCTGCGCTTCGACATCCCCGATGTCGTGCCGCCCGGTTTCGGCGTCACGGCACGGCTGCCGCGCGCCGCGCTCGAGGGACTTCGCCGGAGATAGACACGCCTCACGTCGGTGGCTTCTCCTCGATCGCCCGGTGCATGCGCGGCACCCAGGCGATCAGCGCGACGGCCGCCGTCCCCGCAACGGTGAAGAGCATCGCCACCCCGAGTACCGTCGTCATCGCCCACCGCGCCGCCACACGACGCGTGCGCTGCGCGGCGAAGTAGCCCTCGAGCACCAGCAGCGGCACCATCGACTGCGCGAAGGTCAGCGCGATGAGCAGCGGTCCATCAAAGGTCGCCGGATCGAAGCCGACCGGGCGCCGGAAGATCATCAGCACAAGGAAGAGCGCGAGCCGGAAGAACCAGACGGCGTTGCCGGCGATCCACAATCGCAACGCCCAGCGTCGATGTGCCGCGATGTCGCGCGCGCGGGCCGTGCGCAGCGCCATCGTGCCGCACGCGAGGATGGCCAGCGCGTCGCAACTGAGCCCCACGTGCTGCCAGAATCCGCCGACGCCGCCACGCACCCAGACGAGATACAGCCCGCCGATCGCCAGGACGGCGGCGACGAGCAGATACACACGCCCCGACCAGCGATGCACACGCGGCGCTCGGCGACGGAGGCCGGGGAGCAATTGCATCGCCCCCATTACCATGAACGCGACCGTCCCGATCAGGTGCGACGCCACCACGGCGTTGCCGAACGACGCGCCAGGGATGTAGCCGCGCGGCATCCCCTGATTCCACGCGGCGATCCGTCCGGCGAGCGCGCGGGCACCATAGAAGTCCGTCACGTAGACGGCCATCAGCAGTTGGCTCGTCACCGCGAGCACGGCCCACCAGCGCGCCGCACGCCCGAGCCAGACGGTGGCGCGGGCCCCCTCGGGCTCGCTGGTGAATCCTGCCGTCACATCGATGCGTTGGGATGCGTGCTCGATCAGAGAGGTAGCCATGGTCGGGCGAGAGGAGTCGGACGACCGTCCCGGTGACGTGTCGCCGAGGCACCGTACGAGCCGAGGTTCGTGATGGAGATGATCGACGCGCTCACGCGCATGACACGCGGTTGCACGAACGGCGGCCGCACATGACCACGCCCACGGTTTCCGCGGAGATGGTGACCGCCTTTCTCGAGTACGCGATCTCGCGCGGCGCATCGCGCGAGGCACTGCTCGAGTCGGCACAGCGTGACGCCTCGCATCTGGACGCGGCGCACGCACGGGTGCCGCTCGAGGCGTATCTCGCGATCGTGCGAACGGCGGGTGTGCACTGCGGTGACCCCGCGATCGCGCTGCACTACGGGGTGGCGATTGCGTGCGCACAGCAGTCTGTCGTCGGCTCGATCGGCGCGACGGCAGCGACACCCGTGGAAGCGGTTGCCCAGCTCAATCGGTTTGCCCGACTCAACCTGGACGCGGGGCTGCCGCCGGGCACCGATCGCTTTGCGCTCGAACCGGCGCGCGGTG
>JALOPS010000239.1 GCA_025453745.1 Gemmatimonadaceae bacterium | reverse complement strand
TCAGTTACAGAACTTCAGTTAGTTAATAATCCAGCGGCTCGATTTGCATAATACGCAGGAATCCAACATGAAACATACAGTCGATGAGTAGGATATAAAGACTTTGGAATAGAACGGCAGAATTACATTTGCCCATCAAAGATTGGCCTTCTTTTGAACTACAAGACAATCTGGAAGAGGCGATAGGAGACGATTCTGAGTATGCATCGCCTCTTGATACCGTGTCATGGAATTGCAGATGTGTAATTATTCAACTTTCTGTTTCGGAGAGAGTCAAAATCGTAACAAGGTGATCTTATTACAGCACAAAGGGATATTTCATTGCGAGAGGTTTACTCCACATCGTAACGACATTTATGTGTGAGAATCTTGATGCACAGGAACGACAGAGCATTAACTACTACTACTACTACATGAACGTACTCCTTCAAAAGAAAAACAAAGGCGATATACAGATCACAGTCGAGCAACTGTTCGATACTTCGTTCGCCACATGACAGACAAGGTCTCTACATAAAATTTCAGAGTGGAAGGTTGGTTCGATCAAATGAGGCTTCACGATTTGGGTTCGAAGGATTTACAGTAAGAACATGCGCCAGAGGATACAATTATTTGGATACAGATTGGGGAACGTAGGTTTACGATTTCGAGTTTAACGATGTAGATGGGGGTTCTTATGACATTATCGGAACGACTGTTTTTATTATTCATTTTTTATCTCCATTCTGAAAGTCAAACAATATGGAAGCACGCAAGCGAAGAAAACTTGAGCCTGTCCGATACCTTGATGTTCTCCCAAAAGATGTTTTGGATGACCTTTTATCCTTTCTGAATATGTGCGCGCTTGTTATATTGGCTAGAACATGTAGATACTTTTGTTGTAGTTTCAAGAACGAATTGACTAAAAAATACCTACCACAACTCGACGAGTTTCTCAAAAAGTTGTCACTGGATAAATGGAATGGTTTCTTGGCTTCTTTCCCAAGAACCTTTCTAAATTACACCGGAGAGAACTACTACTATCAAAGCCTGATCCCTATTTTTTACTGCCACGTAACGTGTGGACCCAAACAACGCTTCTGTAAGGTGAAATACCGTCGCATCGCAGATTTGAAATTCGACTGCCTCGTGCAAGGAACGTTTATTGGCGACGATTCCTGGACATCACCAGTACTCATTGCAAAGATCGAGATCGATCTCGAAACGGACTTGAAAAATTACCTAGATTTGCTAAGAAAGAGAAGGAAACTATACAACGAAGATCCCAAGGGAGAATATGAACAAAAGTTGATAGACTACAAACAATCAGGAGAAGAATTGCCATGCAAACCGCGTCTTTCTTGGACTAACCTTAATAATTCTGGTACTTTATGCGGAAGTGTACAGTGTGTAAAAGATCCAATCTGTGACAACTTTTTTACCTACGTGAATCAAAAGAAGAAGATATTCATCATCCACGTGTTGACGAAATACCCCAATGAGACTGAACACAGTCCTTCGATGTATCCATTTGCACCTTTCATGAAGCATTCGTGTAATGTTATTCCCTAAATAAATTTTATACTGTCTCAAAGCAGTCCATCGATCCATATAAACAGAACCAGATATGATAGCAGGGTTTTCGTAAAAATTTATTGCCTACACAGGTTTTAATAATCTTGGTTGACGGCCTTTTTAGTGTGTTTCTTTCTGACAATCACTTCAGTCTCAGATTCGTCGTCGTCATAATATTTTCTGGGAAGAATCTTTTTCTTCTTGTGATCTTCTTCGCTACTCTCACTCTTTGTAGACTTGTAGAGTATAACAGACCCATGTGATTCTGTGTCTGTGTTTTTATTCTTGTCGTATGTTCTTCCACAATGGGTGCAGGAATCATCCTTCTTGGTAGTCAAAGAAGAGGCTTTGTCGACATACAGAGTCTTACTATCTGTGGGAAAAGAAGTCTTACCTTCTGTTTTGTGTTTTTTGCATCTATGATGTTTCTTTTTCTTCTCCGTGATGCTTGTGTCGCTGGAGGTTGTAGTAGAGACGGTAGTGGTACTTGTATTACATACGTCCTTGCAACCCAATTGAATAGCATCGACGCTGGCATTGGTTCCTTCGATGCCCAAAGGAATCTGAAACAAAAAGTTATCGCAGCGGACGGTATAACAAGCAAAATTATCGAGAAGAGCAGGATGGAGTATATCCGAACACGTCGCTAGTGTACTGGTAGGTTGACTGCAACCTGGTATTTTTTTGGCACCTATAGATTGTGCTTTTACCTTTTGTTGACATGGAATGCAACTCATCTTTGGTAGTGACTGGTTTGTAATGGGAGGTTGAAACAAGTTCCTCTTTAATGTTGAACGATATTAATTTTTTAGGGCGCACAAATCACGACATGGATTTCAAACTGGCATGTCCAGTCTGCGAGAGTGTTGGGAGAATTGGTATGAAAGGGCGTCACGCGACAGACGCGTCCGCTGGGGCTCGATCGCCACGAGAACTCCGCCGAGCACAGTTGGCAGATCGCGCTGCTGGCCGCGTCGCTCGAGGCGTATGCGCCGACAGCCGTGGACATGGCGCGCGTGATCCGCATGCTCCTCGTGCACGATCTCGGCGAGATCGACGCGGGGGACACCTTCGTCTTCGCCGAAGGAGGGTGGGCGGAACGCAAGGCCGCCGAGCGTGCCGGAGCGGAACGGGTGTTCAGCTTGCTCGATGACGCGCGTCGCGTGGAGTTCCTTGCGCTCTGGCACGAGTTCGAAGACGGCGAGACGGCCGAGGCCCGCTTCGCGAATGCCGTCGATCGGGCGATGCCCGCGCTGCTCAATCTCACGGAGCACGGGCAGAGCTGGCGTGCGCATGGCGTGAGCTACGAGCGCGTGGTCGCACGGCTCAGGCCGCAGATCGAGGGCGGATGCCCCGCGCTGTGGGACTATCTGCTGGCGCGACTCGATGCGGAGCGCAACGCGGGGTGGTTTGGCATGGCGCCGGTGTGACCCACGTGGCGCGTGCACTACGCCAGGCGGTGCGCGCCACGCGCCCCGCGTTCAGGCGGTGATGTCCGTGACCGTCACTGCCACATCGAGTGACTCGCCCCCGCCACCCACGTAGATCGTCCCGGCTGTTGGTGTGGCATCGACGTATGTGCGCCCCACCGCCACGCGCACGTGATCGGTCTGCGTGAGCACACCGTTGGTCGGATCGAAGCCACGCCACCCCACCTCGGGGAGATACACCTGCAGCCACGCGTGCGACGCCTCCGCCTGCCGCTGATTGGCGTAGGTCGTCCCCGTGTGCAGATAGCCGCACACGTAGCGCGCGGGCACGCCGAGCAGGCGGGCCATACAGATGAACAGGTTGGTGAAGTCCTGGCAGACACCCACACGGCGTGCGTACACCTCGAACGCCGTTGTCGCCATGGTCGTGGCACCCGGCCGGTAGGCGAAGTCGCGTGCGATCGTCTGATTGAGGTCGATCAGTGTCTCGAGGAGATCGGAGTCGTTGCGCCGGACGAAGCTCATGGCGTAGTCGAGCAGCTCCTCGAGTTCGCTCTCGGGCAACTCCGGCGGCAGCAGATACGGCTGGAGCACCTGCCGCTGCCACGGCATCCACACCAGCGGGATCGACGACGGTACGCGGAGCGGGCGAAAGGACAGCGGATCGGTATCGAGCGCCCGCACGGTTGACGCGCTTTCGATCGTGAGCTCCGTATACGGCCGGTCAATCAGCAGGCGATCGACGCGATTGGCAAAGACATCCTCGTAGGAAATGCGATGCGGCGTGACGAGCGGCGCACCGTCCACGTGGATCTGCACGTCATGCGCGAGTACGCGCTGGAGCGCATCCTCTGCGGGGGCCAGGCGGAGATGGTGCGTGCTCCGCTCCACCGCACGCGTGTAGCGGTACGTGGTGCGGTGCGCCACCGCGAGCGTGCGGGCCGGCGCCACATCAGGGTGCGGCACGCGCCGCGCCCCGCCACTGTGCACCGTCGGTGCGTCGGCATCCGGCCCGATCTCGGCACGAATGACGCCCTGGCGGATGACGAGCAGCCGCCCCGGTGCCAACCGTCGCCACGGCACCTCCTGCCCGTCCGACGACAGGAGCGGGTCCGACGTGACAATCACGCCACGCCGGCTCTGCACGCCGCGCCGCGTGAGATCCACATGCAAGTCTTCATCACCGACGGCGAGCGAGGGATAGGGCGGCGTCACTTCCCAGACATAGACGTCGCTCTCCGACCCGCCATCGGCGTACACCACGAGGTCGCGCCCGTCGGTCAGACAGCTCGTGAGCGACCCCAGGCCGTTGAGCGCGGCGTACCAGCTCCGCAACTCGCGCAGGTTTGCGTCCCCCAGACTGCGCCACCCGCGTTCGGCGATGCGCTCGAGCAATTCGCAGAAGAGCTGCTCCGTATCGGTCGATCCCACCGCTTCGAACCGTGCCCCCGGCCGCGGCACGAGGCGCTGCGTGAGACTCCCGGCGTGCGCAAACAGCCAGTCGCGCGCGCCCCAACAGCGCGAGAACGGCTGCGTGTTCGCATCGCTCACCTTGCCCCATGTCGCCACGCGGATGTGCAACAGGAAGAGCGACGACTCCAGATGCTCCCACGCGCGGATCATCTCCGAGCGCATGCTCCCCGCCGGCGGCGCCGGCTCCTTGAGCACGGCGGCCGACGGACCTTCGCCAGGGTAGTAGCCGATCCCCCACCCGTCCGGCGCGCGTCGACCGGGGCGGAGACAGTGCAGGTCGAACGACGGCGCGAGATCGCCCTCGAACGACATGGCGAGATACTTGGGCATTACTGGGGCGACTCCGCCACCACCACGGGCGCGTAGCCAAAGAGCTCCGCGCCCAGTCCGGCGCAGATCGCCTGGAGCTCCTGCACGACGTGGGTGCAGTACGCGTGTACGTTGGCCGCCGCGCGCGTGGGCGCGGAGCTCGTGATCCACCCATCGAGCATGGAGAGCCGCGTCATGGTCGCAAAGCCGGGGAGATCGGGCTCACCGGGTGGACGAATGACCGCGAATCGTCGCCGCGCCTCGCGCACGCAGTAGATCACGGACTGCGGAAAGGCGACATCGAAGAGCAGAAAGGCCGTCACCGCATCCCCCGTGATCGCGCCGTGTCGCCGCTTGAGGAAGGGCTCCATGCCGCTGCACGCGCGGAGTACCGCCAACCAGAGCGCTGCTTCCGCCACCTCGTGCGTGCGTTCGCGCTCGGTGAGCACATGGTGGTGCACATCGAGCACGCGCGCGGTCTGTCCACCGCGCTCGAGCAGCATGCCCAGCCAGATGAAGTTGAGCGGCGCTTCGTGCAGCATCGTCGACCGCAGCAACCCCGCCACCAGCCGCACACCGGAGCGAATGCGCTTGTAGAACGCATAGCGCGTCGTGATGTAGGCATCGTGCGCATCGTCGCTGCCGAGCCAGAGGTACAGCTCGTTGATCGCTTCCCAGACCTCGAGCGAGATCACCTCGCGGATCGATCGCGCATTCTCGCGCGCCGCCGTGACGGTCCGCCGGATCGAGGAGAGGTTGCTCGTCTCCCAGGTGAGGTGCTGCTCGACGAGATGGCCCACGTCTTCGCCGCCGTCGCCGTGCCGCGCAGCAAACGCTGCCTCCTCGCCCGAGACGATGACCACCGGCAGCCAGCACTGACGCGGCTCGAGCTCCGCGTCAGATGTCGCGTGATGTAGAGCAACCGCGCCGTCGCCTCGCTGCGCTCGAGATAGCGTCCGAGCCAGAAGCACGCATCCGCCACGCGCGAGATCATGCGCGCTCCTTCTGCACCCAGGTGTCTTTCGAGCCACCGCCTTGCGACGAATTCACCACGTACGAACCGGGGACCAGCGCAACGCGCGTGAGCCCGCCGGGCAGGACCCATGACCCCGCGCGCGTCGTGAGGATGTAGGGTCGCAAGTCGACGCGGCGCGGTTCCATCCGCTGCGTCTCCGCGCACCACGTCGGACACGTGGAGAGCTCGACGCGCGGCTGCGCGATGTACTTGCGCGGATCGGCGAGGATCCGGTGACGGAACTCGTCGCGCTCCTCGCGCGTAGCCTGCGGCCCCATGAGCATGCCGTAGCCACCCGACTCGTCGACCGCCTTGACGACCAGCTCGTGCAGGTGGTCCACCACGTACGCGCGATCCGCCTCGCGCAGACAGACATACGTCGGCACCTGTGCGAGGAGCGCGTCTTCGCCGAGGTAGTAGCGGATGAGATCGGGAATGAACGGGTAGACCGCCTTGTCGTCGGCGACCCCGTTGCCCGGCGCGTTGGCCAGCGTCACATGCCCCGCGCGCCACGCGCGCATGAGCCCCGGGACGCCGAGCATCGAGTCAGGGCGGAACACCTCGGGGTCGAGAAAGGCTTCGTCCGTTCGCCGATAGATCACATCGACCGGGCGCGGCCCGAGCGTGGTCCGCAGGAAGACGCGGTCGCGCTCGACAAAGAGATCAGACGCTTCGACCAGCTCCACGCCCATCTGCCGCGCGAGAAACGAGTGCTCGAAGTACGCCGAGTTGAATGGCCCCGGCGTCAGCACGACCACGGTCGCCGCGTCGCCACCCTGCGGCGCCGCCGCACGCAACGTTTCGGCGAGCTGTGCCGGATAGTGATCGACCCGATGAATCGCTGCGCGCTCGAAGAGGCGCGGGAAGATGCGCTTGGTGGCCAACCGGTTTTCGACGACGTACGAGACGCCTGACGGCGTGCGCACGTTGTCTTCGAGTACCCGGAACGTGCCGTCGCTGTCGCGAATGAGATCGATGCCCGCGATATGGACCCGCACCCCGCCCGGCGGCGCAATGCCGCGCAGCATCGGCAGGTACTGCTTGGCCCCGAGCACCAGCTCGGCGGGGATCACACCATCTTGAAAGCAGCGCTGTGCGCTGTAGACATCGTCGAGGAAGTGACCGATGGCGGCGACGCGCTGCGCGAGCCCGCGTTCGAGGTGGGCCCAGTCGGCTGCGGCGACGATGCGGGGGACGAGGTCGAAGGGAAAGACCTTCTCCGTGCCGCGACTGTCGGCATAGACGGAGAAGGTGATCCCCTGGGTGAGCATCGCCATTTCGGCCAAGGCTTGCGAGCGCGCAAAGTCGGCCGGGGCGCTGGCGCCCAGCGCGTCGAGGACCGCCCGCACGTTTGCGCGCGGTGCGCTCGCCGCATCGAACAGCTCATCGTAGGTGCCGGTCGCCGGCTGGTAGTTCGCGAACAGGCTGGACATACGCGGACCGGCGAAGGACGACGCCGGCCGACGACACCGGACGAACCGAAGGGACGCAGGCTACGGTAGGGCGCCCCGCGCGGGGGGTCAAGGCGACATCCCCGATCCGCACGCGGCCAGATGTGGTGCGCGACGGCCGCGATCGGTCCGCGCCGCGCGCTCAGCGCGCGCCGTCGACGCGTGGCTCCGTCATCGCCGCGCGTGCGGCGGCAGCCTCGGACGCCCGGAACTCCCCTGTCGCGCGCACCGAGAGCCCCTGCACCGACTCGCGAATCGGCAGGCTGACCGTGAAGAGCGCCCCGCCGCCCGGGGCATCGTCGACGGTGATGGTCCCCTCATGCATCGACACGATCGCGCGGACCACC
Organism: Gemmatimonadaceae bacterium; assembly: GCA_025453745.1. Classification (GTDB taxonomy): domain Bacteria; phylum Gemmatimonadota; class Gemmatimonadetes; order Gemmatimonadales; family Gemmatimonadaceae; genus JALOPS01. The sequence goes on along the minus strand of JALOPS010000239.1, from coordinate 4,575 downwards.
GACAGCCCGATGCCGCTGCCCCCGCTCGTCCCCACATCACCCAAGCGGACGAACGGCTGCCAGATCTTCGCGCGCTCCGCTGGGGGAATGCCGGGCCCTTCGTCGCGCACCACGAGTCGCGCCTGGTCGCCGACGCGCTCGAGCTCGACGCCAATGACCTGTCCACGCGGGCCGTACTTGAGCGCGTTGTCGAGGAGGTTGACGACGACCTGTCGCATCGCGCGCGGATCGACCTGGCAGAAGATACGCGACGGGGCATCGGCCACGATGCGCATGCCGCGCTCAGTGGCCGCCGGTACATACCCTTCGACGATCTCCTCGACGAGTTCGCCCAAGTCGGTGCGCTCCGTCTCGAGGCGGGCGCGGTCCGCGTCGATGTGTGAGAAGAGCAGGATGTTCTCCACCAGGTCACCCAACCGACGCGACTCGCGACTGACGATCCCCAGCCACCGCAGCCGTTCGTCCTCGTCGCGCTCGCGCTTGAGCAGCATCGTCTCGGTGAACATGCGGATCTGGGCGAGTGGCGTGCGCAGTTCGTGCGACACACTCGCGACGAAGTCGCGCCGCGCGCGCTGCAACTGGCGTTCGCGCCAGAGCCCTACGCCTGCAACGGCCGCGAGCACCAGTGCCACGAAGGGCAGCAGCGTCTCGATGGGCAGGGCGAGCCGGCTCCACCTGCTTCCCGCCGCCGCCGATCGCGCGCCACCCCCCGCATCCATGCCGCGCAGCGTGCGCTGCAGGCTCGCCAGCAGCGTCGGGTGCAGCGTCACGCGCACGGTGAGCGCGCTCTGCCCCGTGTTGAAGACGAAGTCGCCTTCCAGACCCGGAAAGGGTGGCCGCGAGTCGTACAGCACCGTCCCTGCTTCATCCACCACGCGGACCGCGACTAGCGAATCGGTGCGCGACGGATCGGTGCCGTACCGGAAATCGGGATCGACGAAGTCGCTCGGCAGGAGCGGCACGCCGGCCATCACCTGATCGCCGATGGACGCCCAACTGCGCTGACGGGAGTACGTGTAGCCGTAATACGCCATGGGTTCGCCCGCGGCGTCGCGCAGCGCGGCATAGCTGACACCCAGCTTGACCGACCCGTCGGAGACGAGGGAGATGAACGGCTGCGTGCGCCGATCGCGCGCCGACCGTCGCTGCGCGACATCGGCGATCAGGCCGCGCGTCACCGCTGGCCGCGCCGCGGCACCGGTGGCCCGATAGGCCTGCGTTCGTGCATCGAGCACGAAGAAGCCCCGGTTCGTGTCGCCCACGGCAAAGCCCAATTCGTCCATCTCCGTCGCCGCGTCGCGCGCGAACACGTCGAGCGAGGGCAGCGCATCGTCTGCGCGCAGGCGTCGCGCATAGATGGGCGAGAGCACACGCAAGCGCGTCCCTTCGAAGATGCCGAACGCCCGATCGCCGAAGATGCGTGCTCCCAGGCTGCCGTATTCGCGGATCGCTGCATCGGCGGTGCGGGCCCGTTGCTCATTGAGTCCGCGAATCGCGAGTCCGCTGACGATCGAGAGCCCGATCATCGACAGCAGCAACACGCCGAAGACCACCGTCCCGAGCGACGGACGGTGGTCCTTGTCCAGCAGCGCCGCCCAGCGCGTCACGCTTCGCCGCGAAGAATCGCGCCGACGCGCGCCCGTGTCGACGCGCCGAGCTTGAAGAGCACCTGCTCCGTGTGATTGCGCGCCGTGTACGTGCTCAACCCCAACGCCTCCGCGATCTCCGCATTCGACATGCCGCGCGCCAGCAGACGGGCCACCTCGGTCTGTCGGTCGGTCAGCCCGTACTGTCGCGTGAGGACCTCGTCGCTGAGCGACCCGCCGGTCGTGGGCGCCTCGTCGCGCGCGGCGCGCCGCAGGTGCGCCCCGATGCGCGCCATGAGTTCCACGACACCAAACGGCTTGGTCACATAGTCATCGGCACCCAGCCGAAAGCCCTTGACCTTGTCCGACTCGAGCCCGCGCGCACTCAGAATCAGCACCGGCGTCTGCACCCCGTTCGCCCGCATCTGCTCGACGACGTGGTAGCCGTCGCGGTCGGGAAGGCCGAGGTCGAGGACCACCAGGTCGGGCGCTTCGCGCGAGACCGCGAGCAGGGCGTCGGCAGCCGGCGTGGCCACCGACACCTTGTGCCCCTCGTGCTCGAGGTTGCGGCGCAAGCCGCTCGCGAGATCCGCGTTGTCTTCGACGATCAGCAAGCGCTTCATGACGGGACTCGGTAAACGGACCGCCGAGGCGGGGTGGGCGACATCTCGTGTGAAGAGTGCCAGCACCCCCCGCTCGGTTGCACGGGTGATTTGACCCATGCCGCGCATCACTGCCGGGCCGTGAGGCTGTCCAGGGTGATCCGGTACTCCTTCCGCGACGCGTCATGACGGATCGAGTACGTCGTCGGGTAGCGGCCGGCCTTTTGCACGCGCGCCGCCGATGCCACGGGATACGTCACACCGGCCGTCCCCTTGACCGACTCGATGAAGGCCTTGGTAATCATCGGTTCGATGAAGATGAATCGGCCGTCCCACGATCCGTAGAGCAGCGTAGTGGTGAAGGCCTTGCCGGCCGGCGGCGGCTGGACTTCGGGCGCGGCGCGATCGAGCCAGTGCATGCCCATGAAGGGGACGGCGGCCGCCGCTGGCGGTGCACCCGAGAGCTCGCTCACGGCGATGTACCCCTGCGGGACGAACGTCGCACTCGGGAACGCGGCCGTCTTGGCCCCCCACGCCGGATTGTTGGGTACGATCGTCTCGCGCTCGGCCGACGTGATCTGATAGAAGTGGAAGTCGAAGTGCGGCAGCGTGTACACGTGATCCGGCTCGTGCCCGGCAGGGTTCCAGTCGAGCATCACATGGTCGAAGCCAGTCGCCGCCGCCTCCGACGGGAGCGGCAGCGTGAGCATGACGGCGGAGGGCATGCCGTGCATGGGCTGCGACGGCAGCGTCGCCATCGCGGTCTCGGAAATCGTCACGCCGACCGCGATCGGCGTGCCGCCCGCGTCGAGCGTCACGAAGCTGCGGGCGGTACCCTGTCCCAGTGCCTGCGAGGCGGAGAACACATCACGCGAGGCGGCGGGCGAGGTGCTGTCGTCGTCGCAGGCTACGAGCGACGCGGTGGCAAGCAGGACGACGGCAACGGTGTGGCGAGCGAAGGTGAAGTGCGCAGGCATCGGGGTCTCGGCGTCGAGAGGTGAAGTGATGGCGTGTGTCACGCCCCCCGATGATGCCGAGTGTGTCGTCGTCGCGAATGAGGCACGCGACCCGGGCCAAGCGACCCGGGTCGATTCACCTACGCGACGCGCGCTACTTCTTGAGGCGTCGCGACCAGATCACGATGCTCACGCAGTTGCGTGGATCGAACTGCGCGGGCGCGCCTGCCGCATCGGCGTAGACTTCGATGCCGCCCACCTGCACGACGGGGATGATGTCGTCGATCTCGAAGACGCGATCGGTGGGGACCACATTACCGTCGAGAAAGACGCGCGGCACACAGTTGCCGCGGCCGAGTACCGTCTGTCGACGCTGTGCCGACTCGCCGGAGATGCGCAGCGTCGGCACCATCATGAGCGCCTGGCCGAGCGTCATCGCACCGCGTCGCACGATGTCATCGCGCGTGACGAACGTGCCGAGTCCCTTGCGCTGTCGTGTGGTGAAGCCGGTCGCGTCTTCCACATCGGACGTGACCGACACACCGGCGAGCGTGGGCACGGTGGCATTGAGCATGAACTCCACGGTCGTGGTCTGCCCGGGGCGAAGGTCGACGGCGCCCCGCGCGGAGACAAAACCGAGCGCGATGACCTGCACCGCATAGGTGCCCGGCGGGAGACGATCGAGCACGAAGGCGCCGGATGAATCGCTGATGGCCACCGAGTCGCGCAGCTTCGCATCGCGCAGCGACACGCGCGCGCCGATGATGCCGAGGCCGCGCGGCGCCGCCCGCACCGTCCCCACCAAACGCGCGGTGCGTGTGGTCCCTCCGGCCGACGACGTCGTGCCCGTCGGCAGCGGCGCGGCGGGCGTCGCCGACGCCACCGTCTCGCGCGCAACGAGCAGATCGCGATGTATCACCGGCACCTCACCGACAAAGCGCAGCTCGATGGCGCCGCTCGAGCGGCGCGATTCCGCTGGCGACGCACTCGTGCCGGACGTGGCGCGCACGGAAAGCCCCACATCGGTCGGCACGTCGCACGCGACATAGCGGCCGTCGCTCCCTACCGTCGCGCGGCGCACGGTCTGCGCGTTGCGCACGCCCAACTGATCCACGCGCAACTCACCCCACTGCACGAGTACGGTCCCGCTGGTCACCGGCACGCCCGACTCCGCCTCCAACACGCGCCCGAACACCGCACCGCGCGGCTCGCGTGATGCCCCGCAGAGCGACTCGACAATCGACGCCGGGCCCGGGAGTGCCAGATCCACGAACACCGCCGGCACACTGCGCGGCACCGACACGGCGCGCATCACGCCATCCATGCCGAGCGAATCGAGCCGGGGATGCAGGAAACCGATGAGGTACTCGCCCGGCGGCACGGACGTGAGCCGATAGCGGCCCGCGGAATCGGCAACGGCGACCCGCGGCG
>JALOPS010000024.1 GCA_025453745.1 Gemmatimonadaceae bacterium | reverse complement strand
GTTGGGGCTCGGGGCGGTCGCGCGGGGGTGAGCGCGAGGAGAGTATAGTACGCGATCGTGCGTCGTCATCTCGGGAGCGCGTGACGCGCACCCCACCCACCCACTCCCCGCAATGTCCCTGCTCTCGCGCGTCGTCTGGCAGGATGGGATGCACCTGGCCCAGCACCACTTCCAGGCGCAGGCCCGCTACGCCGAGTCCGCGATTCACTTTGCTGTCACGAGCACACGCGTCCGGCCGGATGGCTTCGTCGCGCTCGAAATCGATCAGGCGGCGCTGCGCAACGGGCAGTTCGCGTTGCGCCACGCGCGCGGCACCATGCCCGACGGGCTCTCCTTCCGGATGCCCGAGGGCGATGCGCTCCCGGACCCCGTACCACTGGCCGATCGTGTCTCGCCCGTGGCCGACGCCGAAGAGGTACTCCTTGCGGTGCCACGCCGACCGTTTGGTGCGGCGGGCACCAGTGGGCCTGCGCGGTACGTCCCGACCACGCGCGCCATCCCGGACGAAACCACCGGCACCGATCCGCGCGAGGTGACCTTCGCCGCCAAGGCGTTCCGCCTGGTCCTGCGCCACGAGGTCGACGCGGATGACGTTGTCCTGCCGATCGCGCGCGTGCGTCGCGACGGGACCGGTCACTTCGCCCTCGACGAGCGCTTCGTGCCGCCGTGTACGCAGCTCGCGGCGAGTCCGCGGCTGATGACGCTCGCCGCCACGGTGGGCGAGCTGCTCGAGGCCAAGAGCGACGCGCTGCGGCGCGGGCAGGGACACAACGCCGCAGCGCTGCGCGATCACGCGGCCAACGAGATCGCGAGCTTCTGGCTCCTGCACACGGTGCACGCCGCGATGGGGCCGGTGGGCCATCTCGCGCGCACACCCGACGCGCACCCCGAGGCGCTCTTCCTCGAACTGTCGCGACTGGCGGGCGCGCTCTGCACCTTCGCGCTCGACGCGCATCCGCGGCAGCTCCCGGCGTACGATCACGACGCGCTCGGGCCCGCGTTCGACGCACTCGAGCGCGCGCTGCGTGCACAGCTCGAGGTCGTTCTTCCCACCAGCGCCGTGCGCATTCCCATGACGCGCTCGCGGCCGACGCTCCACACCGCGCGCGTGCAGGATGACCGGGCGTTTCGCCGTGCGCGCTGGTTGCTAGAGGTCAGCGCCGCGATTCCGGAGGGTGAGCTCGTGCGGCGCGTTCCTGCGCTCGTGAAGGTCGCCCCCGTCGCGCGCATCGCTGAAGTGGTGCAACAGGCCAAGTCCGCGCTGCCGCTGACGCATCTGTCCGTGCCGCCGACGGCCATCTCGCCGCGCAGCGACGCGCAGTATTTCGTGATCGAGCAGGGCGGTCCGTTCTGGGATGCGCTCGCCGAGTCGCGCGACGTCGCCGCGTACGTACCCGACGGCGTCCCAGACGCGTCGTTGACGCTGTGCATCGTGCTCGCCTCATGACTGCTGCCAGCCCTCCGGTTGCCCACGGGCGACTCGCCCTCTCATTGCAAGAGCTCTTCACCGTCACCGGCCGCTTGCGCGATGGCCGCGTGAAGCCCGCCGACGTCGGCGCGTTTCGCACGCGGGTCAAGGAGCTCGTCGCCGCCGCCAACGACGACGGTGTCGCGCAAGGCTACGCCAGCAAGGATGTGGGGCTCGGCGTGTACGCGGCCGTCGCACTGCTCGACGAGTCGGTGTTCAATTCGGGGCTCGCGATCAGCGCCGACTGGGCACGCAAGCCGCTGCAGGACGAGCTCTTCGGCGAACACCGCGCGGGCGAGAACTACTTCGCGTACGTCGATCGGCTCATGCAACGCGACGACTCGCCCGTGCTCGCCGATCTGCTCGAGGTCTATCAACTCTGCCTGCTGCTCGGTTTCCGCGGCAAGTACGCGCCCGGTGCACAGGGCGGCGACGCGAGCGGCAATCCGGAGGCGCTCGCGTCGATCAGTCGGCGACTCGGCGACCGCATCCGCCGCATCCGTGGCGAGGTGCCACCGCTCTCGAGCGGGTGGCGCCCGCCGAGTGGTGAAGCCATCGCGCAGGCGCGCGATCCGTGGGTTCGCCGCCTGCTCGTCATGCTGCTCATCGTCGCGGCCGCGATCGGCGCCCTCTTCGTCATCACGCGCATGTTGCTCGCCTCGGGGATCGCCGCATGAGCCGCCGGGTGAAGATCTATTTGGGCAGCGCGGTGGCGTTGCTCGTGTTGGCATTCGTCGCCTCGCGTGCGCCGGTGTGGATGGGGGCGAAGGGCGGCGACATTGCAATCATTCGCGGCGTGCTGCTCGCCGTGGCCGCAATCGTCGTGGCCGGCGTGGCGTGGTACCTGCTGTCGCAATCGCCCGCACCGCCGCCGCCGCCGGCACCGGGGGACGACGTCGCGGCCGTGCTCGTCGCCGCCGAACAGCAGTTGGCAAAGGCGGGCGTGGCCGGTCGGCGCGCGCTCGGCGAGTTGCCGCTCGTCGTCGTGCTCGGACGGCCGGGCAGTGCCAAGTCCACGTCGCTCGCACGCTCGCCCATCGAGCTCGATCTGCTCGCGGGCGATCTCTATCGCGGCGATGACAAGGTGCCGCTACCCACGAGCACGGTGAACGTGTGGTACACGCGCGGCGTGGGCGTCATCGAAGTGGGGTGGCCGGTCGTCAGCGACGGCACCAAGTGGCAGCGTCTCGTCGACCGTCTGCAGCCCAAGCGCCTCGCGGCGGCGGTGTCGGGGGGCAAGCAGGCGCCGCGCGTGGTGCTCGTGTGTGTGTCCGCCGAGGAGCTGGCGGCGCCCGACGCGCGCGAGCGCGTGAATGCGATGGTGCGCGAGCTGCGTGGTCCGGTTTCGGCATTGGCCGAGGCGTTTGGTGTCGCGTTGCCGGTCTACGTGCTCGTGACCAAGGGCGACCGCATCATCGGCTTCCCCGAGTTCGTGCGCCCGTTCACGCCGGACGAAGCGCGCGATGTGGTGGGGGCGACGTTCCCCGTGGAGCAGGGCGACGGGGGCGGCGCGTGGGGTGAGCGCACGGCCGCGCGCGTCGACGGTGCGCTGACGGCGTTGTACGAAGGATTTGTTGCGCGGCGCCTGATCGTGCTCGATCGGCAGCCGGCCGCCGAGCAGAAGCCGCTTGCCTACGAGTTCCCGCGCGAGTGGCGCAAGCTGACGCCGGCGCTGACGCAGTTCCTCGTCGAGCTCTCGCGCCCGAATCAGCTCAAGGTCAATCCGTTCGTGCGCGGCGTGTACCTCACGGGGATCCGCCCGGTCGCCGCCGACGGCGCGCCCGCCGCGCCGGTGCTCGCGGCGCCGCAGGCGCCCGCCTCGGCGACGGGGATCTTCTCGGCGACACCGCGGCCGAGCGCCCCGGTGGCGAGTGGCGCCCGTCCGCGCGCGCAATGGGCGTTTCTCGATCGCGTGCTGGGCGACGTCATTCTCGCCGACGAGACCGCATTCGGCGTCACGCGCACCGGCACTCGGCTCGACGCGTTGCGTCGAGGATTGATCGGCACCGCCATCGTCGGGCTTCTTGTGCTCGGTGTCGCGATCGCGGCGTCGTACAGCAACAATCGGCGCTTCGTGCAGGCGGTCGATCGCCACGCACAGGCGCTCGCGGCGATGCCCAACGACAGCCGTGGTACGCCATCACTCGAGGTGTTGCAGCGGCTGGATTCGCTGCGTGCGGTGACCGATACGCTGGGGTTGTGGACGCGCGATGGCGCGCCCATCAACTATCGCTTCGGGTTGTTCGTGGGCGCGCAACTCCATCCGGTGGCGCGCGCGAAGTACTTCGCCGAGTTGCGCAGCCGGCTCTACGATCCGGCGCGCGCCTCGATGATGGAGCGGTTGCGCGCGGTGACGGGTGCTCCGCGCGACGGCTTCGAGTTCGACAGCACATACGGCTGGCTCAAGGCGCACCTTGTGACGACCTCGCATCCCGACAAGAGCACGGGGCTCTTTCTCGGTCCGGTGCTCGTGCGCCGGTGGGCAAGTGGTCGGGGCATTGACGGGCCGCGCATGGCGCTCGCGCAACGACAGTTCGAGTTTCTGGGCGACGAGATCCCGCGCGGCAATCCATACAGCGATCCGGCTGACGGTGCCGTCATCGCGCGCGCCCGGCAGTTCCTGCTCAACTCGCCGCCGGCGGCGCGCATCTACCAGTTCATCGTCGCCGAGTCGGCGCGTGAGGCACGTCCGGTGAGTTTTGGCAGTGCATACCCGCAGCTCACCGGCTTCCTCACCGATCCGTACGAAGTCCCCGCGGCCTTCACGAAAGCGGGGCGGACGTTCGTCGAGCAGGCGTTCCGCAACATCGATCGCTATCTCACGGGTGAGCCGTGGGTGCTGGGTGACAACGCGGTGGCAGTCGGAGACAAGGCGCTGCTCGTCGACTCGCTGCGCGCGCGGTGGCGTCGCGATGCTGCGGGGCATTGGCGCAGCTACGTGCGGAGCGCCTCCGTGGTGCCGTTCGGGCGAGACAACGCGATGTCGCGGCTGCAGGCGCTGGCCGGCAACCAGTCGGCGATCGTCGCCGCGCTCGCGTTGGCCGCGCGCAACACCGCGGGCGATACGGCCGTGCTCGAGAAGATCTTCCAACCGCTGCGCGTGGTGGCCACGACCGACTCGCTCAAGCCCGGTGCCGACGGCAGCAAGGAGTACCTGGGCGCACTCGCGCGCCTCGGCGGCGACATCGACGCTGTCGCGAAAGCCAAGGGCCCCGACCAGATCGGCGCCGCGAAGACTGCCGAAGGCACGGTAAGCGCGGCACGCCTCGCGGTGACGGCGCTCGCGCAGCAGATGCAGGTCGATCCTGACGGCGGGGTCGATCGCGACGTACAACGCCTGCTGCTGCAACCCATCGGCTTCGCGAACAACACGCTCGCAGGCGCAGGCACGGGGGAGCTCAATGGCGGCGGCGCGTCGCTCTGCAGCGCGTTCGATCCGCTGTCGCGCAAGTTCCCGCTGTCTCCGTTTGCGACCGTGGAGGCCACGGCACAGGAGCTCAACGACGTGCTCAAGCCGGGGAGCGGCAAACTCTGGAAGATCTATGAGGAGAAGCTGGCCTCGGTGATCCAGCGCGGACCCGACGGGGCGTTCAGCGCACCGCCCGGTGGCGCCGTGCAGATCAACCCAGCGTTCACGAGTTTCCTCACGCGCGCCGCGCGACTCGCCGAGGGGCTCTACGCCAATGGGGCGAGCGAGCCGCGCATTGATCTCGGCATCTCGCCGAACTTCACGCGCACCATGCCGCAACTCTCGTTCGGGTTGAATGGCCAGATGCAGCGATTCAACGCCGGCTCTGCGTTGAGCGGTGCCTCGAACTTCACCTGGTCGCTCGGCTCCGCGCGCGAGGCGCGGCTCACCGCGACCGTGGGTACGCAGACGCTCGACGTCAGCGGGCGCGGGCCGTGGGGACTCTTCCGCGTGTTCTTCACGGCCAGCACGTGGGCCGGTCGCGGCGAGAAGACGGTCGCCGAGTGGACCACGACGCCCGAGGGCGCGGCACTGCCGGAACCCGTACGCGTGGAGCTCTCGCTCGCCGACGCGCCGAATGTGTTGCGCCGCGACTTCTATACCGCGGGCTTCAGTTGCGTGCGCACCGTGGCGCGCTGAGGCGCGTCACGGGCACTCGGCGGCCGTCCGCCACATGCTGCGTGCGCCGATCAATCCGGCCTTCGTGGCCGACGGCTTGGCGCGCGCGAGCGCGCGACAGGCCTCGATGCGATTGTCCTGCATGGCAAACGCGGCGCCGCGGTAGATCCACGCTTCGGCGGAATCATCCGCGCTGCGCAACGACGGGAGCACCCGCTCCGTGCGCTCGAGGACTTGAGAGGAGTTGGCTTGCGCGTCTGCGGCCTCGGTGAGCGCACCGATCGCTTCGAGCTCCGCCAGCGCTGCTCCGCTGCTGCGGGCCTCGGTCGCGGTCACCGGGTTGGGTGCCCTGGTGTCGCGAGCGGGCGGTGGCACGTCCGATGGCGGTGGTTGCACGGTCGTGCTCTCGGTGCTGGCCACGGGTGATGACGGCGTCGGAGTCGGTGCCGGCGTGGGTGCCGGCGTGGGTGACGCCGGCGCACCGGCCGCGCGCGACGTGTCTCCACCGCTGCGTGAGGTCGCGGCGTCCGGGCCAGCGGGGACAAGTGCGGCGTACGCGCCGACCGCCGCCGCGATCGCCAACACGCCGCCAACGGCGAGCGGGAGGATGGACCGTCTCGAACTGACCGGCGCGGGCGGCATCGACGGTGACGTCGAAGCGGCGCCAACCGACAGCGGCATGGGTGATGACGCGCTCGCGTATGCCGCCGATGCGCTGGGAGTGGGCGCCACCGTGGGCGACGACGCAGGGGTCGCGGACGCGCCGCGGCCTGCGCTCGCCGCGGCTGGCGATGCTCCGGATGACGCAACCGCATCCATGAGCACCGACGCCGATGTCGCTGCCGATGCCGACGCCGGCGCCGGCGCCGGCACGGCCGCTGGTGTCACGACCGCCATCGCCTCCGCCAACTCGCGTGCAAATGCCGTGGCGGTCGCGGTACGCGCGCCGCGGTCCCGCGCGAGCGCGCGCGTCAGCACCGCATCCACCGCATCGGAGATCGGCGCCAGTCCGCGTTCCTGGCGCACCGTGTTCACCGGTGCGGGCTCCGATGTCAACCGCGAGAACATGATCTCGTGCGGCGAGTTGCCGGTGAACGTCTGTCGCCCTGCGAGCATCTCGTACGCCATGAGCGCGAGAGCATAGATGTCGCTGCGCGCGTCGAGCGGTTCACCGCCGACCTGCTCGGGGCTCATGTACGCCGGCGTGCCGATGACGAGCCCGGTCTGCGTGCGCCCCTTGTCCGAATCGTCGAGCGCCTTGCCGATGCCGAAGTCAAGCAACTTCGCCTGTTCGCTGCCGCCCTGGCCCTGCGTGATCATCACGTTCTCGGGCTTGAGATCGCGATGGACGATCGGCAGCGCGTGAATGGCCTCCAGACCGTCGGCGAGTTGTGTGATCAATCGCACCACGCGTGCCGGGGCCATCGGACCCTCGGCGAGCAGGTCACGCAACGTCGCACCCTCGACGAGCTCCATGACCAGGTACGGCTCGCGGTCCGCCGTTTCACCGAAGTCCTCGACCGCGACGACGTGCGCATTCCGCACGCGCGACTGGCGCGTGGCTTCGTCGCTGAACCGGCGCAGCGCCCCCGGATCGCGCGCCACGCGCGCATCCAGGACCTTGATCGCCACATCCTTTGGGAGCCGCACGTGACGTGCACGATAGACGCGCCCCATGCCGCCCTCGCCGATCATCGCCGTGACGAGATAGCGCTCGCCGATGACGGTCCCCACCAGATCGCCGCGCCCTTCGGCGCGCAGCGCCGTGCCGCACCGCGCACAGAACGCCTGGTCGTCGCCATAGGCGATGTCACACGTGGGGCAACGCTTGGCCATGGTGAGACGCGGGTGAGGGAACGGGGGCAGCCTTCACGTCGCCCCCTGCCGCGGCGACGCGACCCGTGAGCATAATGCTGCTGCACGCGCGCCGTCATCGCGGTGCGCCTCGCCTCTGACCCGAGCCGTCATGATCCCGCTGTCCGCTCGCCGTCTCGCCACTGTCCTCATCGCATCCGCCCTGTCGGTGGCCGCCCCGGTCCCTGCACAGAATCGCCCGGTGGTGGCCGTGCTCTACTTCGACAACGGCGCGCTGGTGCGCCCGGCCGACTATGCCCCGCTCTCGAAGGGGATGGCCGACATGCTCATCACCGAGCTCTCGGGCAATGCCAAGCTGCGCGTCGTCGAACGCGATCGCCTGCAGGCGATCCTCGACGAGATGAAGCTCGCCGAGTCGGACAAGGTCGACCGCAGCACCGCGGTGCGCATCGGGCGACTGCTCAACGCGCGCCATCTGCTCACGGGCGGCTACGTCGTCGACCCCAAGGAAAAGCAGATGCGCCTCGACGTGCGCGCGATCGACGTGGAGACGAGCGAGATCGTCTTCGGCGAAACGCTCTCGGGCGATCCGGGCAATGTCTTCGGCCTCGTCAACGATCTCGCACAGCGCGTCAGTCGTCGCGTCGAGAAGTTGCCCGGGTCGGCCGGCACGCCGCCGCCGGACACGCCATCGACACCGACGAAGGGCTCGACGCCGGGGCCCAAGACAGGCGCGCCATTGCAGACGGCCGCGCTCCCCAAGCCCGGCCCCGACAAGTTCCGCGCGGTCATGCTGCTCAGCCGCGCCATGATCGCGCAGGACAAGGGAAAGCGCGACGACGCGATCGCGCTCTACAAGCAGGCGATCGACGTCTATCCCGATTACACGCGCGCGAAGGTGCTGCTGGCGCAGCTCGAGGCGCGTCCCCGTCGCTCCAGCTTCTGACGCATGCGTGCACGGTCGCGATGGTGGGGGGTGGCTGCCGCGGGTGCCGCGTGGGCGCTCGCGGCGTGCACGTCTGAGGCACCCACGAGCGGCGCCGGCCAGGTGCCGATGGTCATCCGCGCGACGCTCGTTGCGCAGACGCTCGCCGGTCGACGTATCGACATCGATGTCGGGTATCGCCGCACCAGCGGGCAGCGCGTGCCGCTCACCGTCGAACCGTCGTCGATTCCGGTCGAGGGGGGAACGCGGCAGGTCCCCGTCACCGTGACCATCGCGCCCTGTCTGGGCGATGCCGAGCGTGCGCCAGCCGGGCAGCCCGGCTGCGCGCTCGATGTGGTGCTGCGCCTGCGCGCCGAAGGCGGCGCGCTCGAGGACACGGTGCGCATCGTCCCGTCCGCACCGGCGCAGCCGGGGGCCACCATCGAGCCGCCCAGTGCGCAGCTCTTTGGCGCGTACGCGGTCACGGTGCGTGGCGTGACGGGTGGTGCAGGCAACGGTGCGATCATCTCGGAGCCCGCCGGCATCTCGTGCGCCATCACGGGGGCGAATGCAACCGGTCAGTGCGCGGCGACGTTCAGTGGGCGCAATCCGGCGCGCTTCATCGCGACGGCGGTGCCCGGCTCGACCTTCCTCGGGTGGGGCGCGGCGAGCGGCTGCGGGACCACGACCGGTGCGTGCACGCTCACCCTCACCGGACCGGCCACGCTCACGCCGAGCTTCTCGCAGCGCCGCGAGCCGCTCGCCGTCGCCGTTGGCGGGACCGGCCGCGGCACGGTGGCCGTCACCACCGCCGAACAGGCGAGCAACTTCGTGTGCGTCACGGGCGCGTCGCTGCAGAGCTGCACGCGTGAGTTGATCTTTGGCGCGACGGCGCAACTTGTCGCGCAGCCGGACGCGGGGAATCGGTTCGCCGGATGGGGCGGCGCGTGTACCGGCACGGGTAGCTGCACCGTCACGATGACGACCACGCAACTCGTCTCGGCCAACTTCATCCCTGACTCGGCGAGCGTCGCCGTGGCCGTCACCGGTGGCGGCGCCAATGGTGTGGTGCGCTCGTCGCCCGCAGGCATCGACTGTCGGGAGAGCACCGGCACCTGCAACGCACGATTCCCGGTGGGCGCCTCGGTATCGCTCACGGCGGAGTCGATTCCCGTTGGATTCCGCTTCACGGGGTGGGGCGGCGCGTGCGCCTCCGCCGGCACGGCGCCCACCTGCCGGCTCTCGGTCACCGGTGCACTGTCGGTGACGGCGAGCTTTGTGCCCGACTCCGTGCCGCTCACCGTGACGGTCACCGGCGGAGCGGCCAACGGCGTCGTGCGCTCGACGCCCGCCGGCATTGCGTGCACCGAGCAAGGAGGGAGCTGCACCGCGCGCTTCCCGATTGGCAGCGTGGTTGCGCTCGCGGCAGATGCCACGCCCACGCAATTCCGCTTCGTCTCGTGGGGTGGTGAGTGCACGTCGGCAGGCGCGACACCGACGTGCCGCCTCACAGTGACCGGTGCGACCACCGTGTCTGCCGCCTTCGAGCGCGTCATCGGCGTCACCGTCGTCGGCGCGGGCACGGGCACCGGTCGTGTCAGCGAGCGTGGCGGCATCACCTGCACCTTCCCGTCGACGACGACCTGCGGACTTGGCGTCGCACCCGGTGGCTCGCTCGTCTTCACGGCCACGCCCGATGCGTTCAATCGCTTCGAGGGGTGGAGCGGACTCGGTGCGACGTGCGGCACATCGGCGCTCTGCCCGATCACGCCAACCGTCTCGGGCACGCTCACGGCCACGTTCACGCGCCTTCTCCCGACGCTCGTGCTCACGCCGCGCACGCTGGCGTTCACCGACACCATCGGTCGAACGCTCGGGGCGCCGCAGACGGTGCAGATCACCAGCGTGAATGCACCGATTCCTGCCGTGAGCGTGTTGCGTGTGGAGTATCTCAATCAGGCGCCGAGTTTCCTGAGCGTGGGTGCGCTGAGCGGTGCGACGCCGCAGTCGCTCCAGATCGCGCCCGCCGCGCTCCCCACCACGACACCGGCTGGCCAGTACTCGGCGCGCGTGCTGATCAGCGCGCCGGGCGCCACCAACGATGTGGATACCATCCGCATCACACGGACGATCGAGCCGCCCGTCGTCGCCGTGGGTGGATGGCGCGTCGAGCGTACGCTCGGCAACAACGACACACTCTTCGCCGTCAGCGGTCGGTCGGCCACCGACCAGATGGCGGTCGGAGTTCGCACATCGACCGGGCTGCAGCGCGCTGTACGCTTCGACGGAGCGAACTGGGGCTCGGTGGAAAACGCGAACGTGCCTCGTGCGTTCGGCGTCACGGCGGTGCCGGGAGGGGAGTACATCGCGGCGACCGCGGCCCTCTTGCGTCGCTATACCGGCGGGACCACGTGGGTGCTCGAAGGCGATGGGTTGAGCGACCCGTACTTCGGCATTCACGCGCAATCCATCACGGGCGTCATGGCCGTTGGTGGCACGTCGACGCCGTCGACCAATCGCAACGACGGCAGCCAGTGGCGCTTCTTCCCCTTCGCCGCCGGCTTCGAAGGGCGACTGCGCGCGGTCTGGTCGTTCTCGCAGACGCAGGCCATCGCCGTCGGCGACAACGGACTCTTCGGCACCTTCTCCTTCGGCATCTGGAGCGGTGGCTTCGTGCCGAGTTCGCTCGGGCCGAGCATGTTCGGCATCTGGGCGGCCTCACCGACGAATGTGATCGCGGTGGGCGAAGGCGGCAGCATCTTCCGCTGGAACGGCACGCAGTGGAGCGAGATGCTATCCGGGACCTCGGTGACGCTTCGCTCCGTGTGGGGCACCGGGCCCGACAACATCATCGCCGTCGGTGACGGCGGCGCGATTCGCCGCTACAACGGCACGACGTGGACGCCCATGCAGAGCCCCACCACGCAGTCGCTGTTCGGCATCTGGTGCTCCGGCTCGACGGACTGCGTTGCCGTCGGTGCCAACGGTGTTATTCTCCGCTACTCGGTGCCATGATTTCTCGTGACCGGCTGTGTGTCGCGACGGTGCTCGCGCTCGCCGCATGTGCGGGCCCCGCACCCACGCCGGCGCCATCGCCCGCGCCGGGGGCTCGCCCGACGCCCGCGACAGAAAGCGCCACGCCATCGACCGCGCTGCGCGATGCGGCGCGGCGCGCCGACTCGTCCGCGCGCGCAGCGATCGCGCGCGAGCGCAGCATCGATGTCGCGCGGCTCGATCCGCGGGCGATCGCTGTTGCCCCCTTCTCGATTCGCAGCGCCGATACCTCGGTTGCGCCGCTCGCCTATGCATTGGCCGATCTGCTGGCCACCGACCTGGGACGCAGCGCACAGCTCAGACTCGTCGAGCGATTGCAGCTCGCCGCGATCACGCGCGAACTCTCGCTCGCCGAGTCCGGGCGCGTCGACAGTGCGGCCGCACCGCGCGTGGGGCGCCTCGTGGGCGCCGGGCGGCTCATCGTCGGCGCACTCGGTGACGTGGGCGCGCCGGGCGCCGGACGCTTTGCCGTGGACGCGCGCATCGCGGAGGTCCGCTCTTCGCGCGTCACCGAGGCGATTCGCGCGACCTCGACGCTCGATGCGATCCTCGACGCCGAGAAGCAGCTCGCCTTCCAGCTCTTCCGCGCACTCAACGTGACGCTCACGCCCGCCGAGCGTGCGCTCGTCGAGCAGCGCCCGACACGCAGTCTGGCGGCGCTGCTTGCCTACGGGCGTGCCGTGCGCGCGGAGTACCGCGGCAACCTGGCCGACGCCGCGCGTGAGTATCGCAACGTGATCGCGGCCGACCCTTCCTTCGGCGGCATTCGCGATCGCGTGACCATCGCGCCACTCGCCGCGCAACCAACGCCCGCGCCCACCCCCACGCCAACCCCCACGCCGCGCACGACGCCGACACCCACGCCGCGCCCTGCCGGTCCCACGATCACCTCGCTCGACCGCGTCATCGCGCGCACCACCGATCGCGTCACCGTGTGGTCGCCGAGCACGCTCCCGGTGACGCGTGGTGCCACACCGGTCGATCCGGTGTTCCCCATCGCAACGGTGACGATCATCCTGACCGTGGTGCCGCCGCGATGAGCCGCACGACGCGTCGCACTGCGCTCGCCCTCGCGTGGATGCTCCCCGCCACCGTGCCCGCGCAGCAGAAGCTCGTGGGCGGGTGGGAGTTGAGCGTCACACCCACGAGCGACCGCTTCACCTTCGGCACGCCGCTCACCCAGCCGGTCACCAGCGATGGCGGTGGCGTCATCCGCAGTGTGCAGCAACTGAGCGCGCCGGTGCGTGTGCACGGGTCGCTCGGCTCGAGCTGGGCGCTCGATGTGAGCACCGCGTTTGCACGCAGTAGCGTGGACGGGACGCGCGGCACGAGCGACGTTACGCGCGAACTCTCCGGCCTCGCCGACATCCGCGTGCGTGCCACCGGTCAGCTCGTGCGCGATCGGGTGCTGCTCTCGATCGGCGCGAACATCCCGACCGGTCGCACCGAGCTCGACGCCGAAGAACTCGCCGTGGCACGGGCCGTCGGCTCCCCGGCGCTCGGCATGTCGGTGCCCGTGCTGGGCCTCGGTGGCGGGGCGAGTGCAGGACTCGTGCTGGCGCAACCGGTTGCCGATGGGCGATGGGCGCTCGCGGGCGGTGTGTCGTACGAGTATCGCGCGAGCTTCTCGCCGGTCGCGGTGGGTACGGGGCTCGTCGCCCCGGACTTCAGTCCGAGCGGCGTCGTGCGCGTCTCCGCCGGCCTCGACGGCCTCGTCGGCGAGCACGCGATGACGATCAATGTCGGTGCCGATGTCTTTGCGGATGACCGACTCGCCTTCGGCAACAGCGGCGGCGCGGAGATCACCTCGCGGCTTGGCCCCGTGCTCTCCTTCGACTGGGAGTTGCGACCGGCCACCACCCGTCTGCGTGACGTCGCGTTCTTCGTGTCCGATCGCTATCGCACGGCGTTCTCGCGCGGCGGGACGACCGTCGCCAACAGCGCAGGCAACTATCTCGACGCGGGCGCGCGCGTCGGTTTTCCCGTCGCGACGCGAGGGACGCTGCTCGTCACCGTGAGTGCGCGGCTGCAGTCGGGGCTCGACTTCGAGGCGACGTTGCCCACCGCGGCCGCGCGGCTTGGCGTCCTCGATGTGCGCTACGCCTGGCGCAGTGCCGGCGGCGCCTCCCTTGCGCCGTTCGTGCGGCTGCAGGCGGGCACCATCGAGCAGGGAACGCAGTCGACCAGCGCCACGGGCCTCAGCCTCGGGCTCTCGCTCGGCGCACTGCGATAGCGCGCGCGGGGAATCGCGATCGGGCACGCGCTCGCCTATCGTTGCGCCGTGCCCGTCCTCTCCCCGGCTTCGAGCCCCCACGACGCCGCGCGCGAACGCGCCATCCTGCGCGAGCTCGCGCACGTCCTCGTCCGTGAAGAGCGCGCCGGCGTCGTCCATCAACTCGCTCTCGAGCGCGTCACGCCGTGGATCGGCGCGTCGTTCTCGTCCGTCTTCGTGCGGGAGCACGATCCCGAGGCGCTGACACTCGCCGCGGCGTATCGATGGCCCGCGCGCTTCCACGACTGGATCGGCGCGCTGCGGGTGCGCGTCGGGAGCGGACCCAGCGGCGTCGCCGTGGGGGAAGGGCGATTGGTGGAAGTGCCGGACCTGTTCGTCGATCCGGAGCTCGCGGAGTGGCAGGACGTCGCACGAGAACTGGGCTTTCGCTCGATCCTCGCGGCCCCGCTCCGGGCATCCCACGGCGTGCTGGGCGCGATGACGTTCTACTTCGCCAGCGAGACGACGATCAGTGATCGCGAGCGGGAGCTCATCGAAGTGGTGGCCGATCATGTGGCCATCGCGGCCGAACGCGCGGCGCTGACGCAGGAGTTGCGGCGCGCCAACGCCGCGCTCGTGGACACCAACGCCGAGCTCGAACGCCAGTACGCGGCCGTGGTCTCGGCGCGCAATGCGCGCGATCGCTTTCTTGGCGCGTTTGCCGCGGAACTTCAGGCGCCGCTCGCGTCGTCGCACGCGGCGCTGTCGCAACTGCTCGACGCTGCCCCGCCCCTCGATCGCACCGCGCGCGAGACGGTGTCGGCGGTGCGCACCGTCACCGGGCGACTCGCCCAAGTCGCCGCGGACCTGGTCGCGCTGGCCGCGCTCAAGCGCGGCACGATCGACGTGACGGCCGTCGATGCCGATCCCGGCGTGCTCCTGCGTGACGCACTGACGTCGGCACGCGCCGGTGGCGTACGCGCATCGATACGCGTGATCGAGCCCACGGTGCAGTTGCCCCCCGTGCGCACCGACCACGCGGGTGTGCATGCCGTGCTCTCACGGGTGCTGGGGCACGCCGTCGAGACGGCCGTCGACCGGCGCGTCGAGGCATCCTTCGACGTGGGACGCGGCTGGGTCGCCTGGCGCATCGCCCACGATGGGCCGCCGCTCCCCGCCGGTGCGGCCGAGCGCATCTTCGATGAATTCCACTCTGTCGGCGGCGCCGATTCGGCGGTCCCGCCGAGCGCCGTCGGCCGGCTCCCGCTCGCGCGGCGGTGGGCGCAGCGCCTGGGCGGCGATCTCCGGCTGGATAGCGGCGACGACCACGCGTGGGTGTTTACCTTCATCCTGCCTCTCGACGCGAACGTGGAGCATCGCACGTTCGCGGTCGAGGAGTGACGTCGCGACCGCGCGCGGCGCCCGCATTCCGTCTTCACGCTTTGCCCGTGCATCAGCAATCCTCCCGTCAACTGCAGTCGGCCGACACGTCGCTGACCCCCTCGGCGGTGCTCGACCTCGCCGAGTCGCATTTCACACAGCGCAGCGGCGTGTACGCGGCATTTGTCGAGAAGCGCGGACCCACGCACGTCGTCCTGCGCGGGCAGGGCGGGGAAGAGATCGTCATCGGTGCCCAGGCGCTGCCCGGTGGGACGCGTGTGAGCGGATCGACGTACATGTTCGACCAACAGGTTGCGCGCTTCCTCGCGGTGCTGCCTGCCTACGTTGCGCCGCCGGTGCTCGAGGCACCCGCGGCTGACGTGGCTGACGGCGGTGTCTCGGCATGACGAGTGCGCGGTTTGTGGCGGGGCTGCGTACGCGTGCGGAGGCGATCGTCCTCGCCCCCGACGGTGCGCCGCGCTGGGCGTTGCGCGTGCAGCTGTTGGATGCGTGGGACGCCGTGCGGATCGACTGCACACCGGACACGCGTGTCGACACGGTGGTCGCAGCGGCGCTCGCGGCGCTGGCCGGCGACGCCGCGCGTCCGGACGACTACGACTGCAAGTTGCGTGGGGTGCGCATCGTGCCCACGGCGCAATCGCTTCGCGCGGCGGGTGCACTCGACGGGAGTACGCTGCTGCTCGTCCGCGCCGCGCGCGCTCCCGCGCGCTGACGCGCGTGGCCACGGCCTTCCTGTCGCACGCCGACTGCGGGCGGCACGACACCGGCTGGGGGCACGTGGAGCACGTGGGGCGACTGCGCGCGATCACGCGTGCGTTGCGGAGTGCCCACACGCTCTTCGACGCGGTGACGCAGCACGAAGGGCGTCACGCAACGGTCGACGAGCTCGCGCTCGCCCACGACCGCGGGTACCTCGCGTCGCTCGAAGCGACACTCGCACGTGGCGGCGGTGCACTCGACGCCGACACCATCACCAGCGAAGGCTCGTGGGACGCCACGCGCGCGGCCACCGGCTGTGTGCTCGATGGCGTGGATCTCGCCGTCAGCGGCCAAGCGGTCCGCAGCTTCTGCGCCGTCCGCCCGCCGGGGCACCACGCGCTTCGGGACCGCGCGATGGGTTTCTGTCTGACGGGCCACGTGGCCATCGCCGCACACCACGCGCGCACGCGGCATGCGATGGACCGGGTGCTCATCGTCGACTGGGACGTGCACCATGGCAACGGCACGCAGGCGCTGGTCGAGCAGGACGCGCAGATCCGCTTCGTGTCGATGCACCAGTGGCCGTGGTATCCCGGGACCGGGGCCGCGGACGATCGCGGACCGTACGGCAGCGTCTGGAACGTGCCGATGGCACCGGGGCTGCCCGCCGCGACGTATCGCGATGCGCTGCTGCGCGCGGTCGACGCGGCCACCAACCGCTGGACACCGGACCTGGTGCTGCTCTCCGCCGGGTTCGACTGTCTGGCGGTCGATCCGCTGGGTGGCTTCACCCTCGAGGTGGACGACATCGTGCTGCTCACCGACGCGCTGGTCGATCGGGCGACGCACTGGTGCGGCGGGCGCCTGGTGAGTGCGCTCGAGGGGGGCTACGACCCGGACGCCACGGCCGCGGCGGCCGTTGCCCACCTCGACCGGCTCGCGCGCCCCTGACCGCGCGCGTGGCCGACGTGCGCCGTCGCCGGTAACTTGCGGCATGGCCGTCTCGTCGCCGCCGCTCACTGGTGCGCTCATTGTCGCGCCACCGCCGTCCGACCCGAATCTGCCGCTCATCGTGCATCGCGATGCGGCCGGTCGCTGTGCGGCCGACCTGCATCCGCGCGACCTCGCACAGATCGTCCAGCAGAAGAACGGGTTGCTCTGGGTCGACATCGATTCGAGCTCGCGGCACCAACATGCGCTGCTCGAGAAGGTCTTCGGCTTCCACCACCTCGCCATCGAGGACACGCTCAATCCGCAGAGCCGCGTCAAGATCGAGGAGTTCGAGGGGTATCTCTTCGTCATCGTCCGTGCGGTCACCCTGTTCACGGAGACCGAGGACGACCCTTACGACCTCGAGACCAAGGACCTCTACTTCTTTCTCGGGCCCAACTACCTGGTCACCGTGCACGACGGCGTTGCGCCGGCAGTGCAAGGGGTCGCCCAGCGGCTGCTGCGCACGCCCGACCCGCTCTCCCGGGGTGTCGCCCGCGTCATGCACGCGATCATGGACGACGCGGTCGATCAGTACTTCCCGATGCTCGACACCATCGACGAGTTCATCGATGACCTCGAAGAGCGCGTGTTCACCGACTTCGACGACTCCGCGCTGCGCGACATCTTCCAGGTCAAGCGGCTGGTCCTGTCGCTCCGGCGTTACCTCGCCCCCCAGCGAGAGGTCTTCAACCTGCTGACCAACCGCCCCTCGGCGCTGCTCACCACCGAGACGCAGCTCTACTTCCGCGACATCTACGACCACGTGCTGCGCATCAACGAGTCGCTCGAAACCTACCGCGATCTGCTGAGCAGCACCCTCGACAGCTACCTCTCGCAGGTCTCGAACCGGCTGGGGACGGCGACCAAGGCGCTCTCGGCGCTCGCGACCATTTCGCTGCCGTTCGTCATCGTCAGCGGCATGTGGGGGATGAACTTCGCCACTGTCCCGCTCGCCAACTGGGCGCACGGCTTCTGGGTGATGCTCGCGGCACAGCTCCTGCTCGGCTTCATGCTGCTGGCGCTGCTGCGCTGGCGGAAGATTCTCTAGGGCCGTCGCATGTTCTGCCCTCAGTGCGGGACGTGGAATCGCGCCTCCTCGCCGGCGTGCGTGCGCTGCGGCGCGGCGCTTCCCGAAGTGGTCGCTCCGCCGCTCGAGCAACCCGACGAGGAGCTCGCGGCGCTTCGCCTTGCCACCGGCACGCGCTACACCATCGTACGTCGGCTGGGGTCGGGCGGCATGGCGCATGTGTACCTCGCCACGCAGGTCGTGCTCGGTCGCACCGTGGTGATCAAGGTGCTGCACAAGCAGCTCGCGCAGGATCAGGAGATGCGCGAGCGCTTCCGGCGGGAAGCGGAAGCGGCCGCGCGCCTCGTGCACCCGAACATCTGCCCCATCACCGATCATGGTGCACTGGGCGATGTGGAATTCCTCGTGATGCCGTACTTCGTCGGCGGCTCGCTGGCCGATCTCCTCACCCGGCAGAAGACGGTCGCTCCCGCGCGCGCCGCGACGATCGCCGCGCAGGTCGCGACGGGGCTCGACTACGCGCATCGGCGTGGCGTGGTCCATCGCGACGTCAAACCCGACAACGTGCTCTTCGATGAAGACGGCAACATCGTCCTCACCGACTTCGGCATCGCCACCGCGCGCTTTCATGCGCGCATGACGGCCACGGGCCGAGCGATGGGCACACCGCACTACATGTCCCCCGAACAGGCCATGGGACGTCTGGTCGACGGGCGCAGCGATCTCTACGCCGTCGGGCTCCTGCTCTACGAAATGCTCCTCGGCTATCCGCCCTTCGACGGCGCCGATTCGTACAGCGTGGGCTACAAGCACGTGCACGAGGAACCCATCACCGTGCAGCAGGCGAACCCCAAGATCCCCGAGGGGATCGCGCAGGTCACGATGCGCTGTCTGCGCAAGGCGCCGGACGAGCGCTACGAGCGCGGCTTCGCGCTGGCCGACGCGCTGCTCGAGTGGCTCTCGACCCAGGCGACGCCCGACGAACAGCGCGCCGCGCGCGTGGTGTCGCGTCCGCTCACGCCTGCGCGGTGAGTGGTTCGCTACGGTGATGACCTGCGGCCCACGCGCCATCCGCGAACGGCCTGAGCCATGCAACTGATCGTCACGCCGCGCCCGGTGCATACGCGCCATCCGTTCCGGATTGCGCGTGGCGAGTCGCGGGAGTTCCCCACGGTCACGGTGACGCTGCGCGATACCGACGGGGTCACGGGCATCGGCGAGGCGGCGCCCAGTCGCTTCTACGACGAGACCACCGAGACGGTGTGCAGTGCGCTCGAGTCGTGGCGCGACCTGCTCGCGCGTACCGATGGCTGGTCGATCGAGGCGATCGAACGCGCGATCGGTGTGGGGGAGGCACGTGACACCGCCGCCAAGGCCGCCGTGAGCGCCGCGCTGCATGACCTCGCCGGCAAGCGGCTCGGTGTCCCACTGTGGAGGCTCTGGGGGCTCGAGCCCACCGTGCGCACGCACTCGAGCTTCACCATCGCGATCGCGCCCGATGACGCGGTGCTCGCCGAGCGC
The DNA here is from genome assembly GCA_025453745.1 of Gemmatimonadaceae bacterium. Classification (GTDB taxonomy): domain Bacteria; phylum Gemmatimonadota; class Gemmatimonadetes; order Gemmatimonadales; family Gemmatimonadaceae; genus JALOPS01. Next base: position 2,968 of record JALOPS010000024.1, on the reverse strand, counting down.
GTGCGCGAGGCCGTCGCCGCCGGCTACCCGCTGCTCAAGGTGAAGCTCGGGTCGCCGCGCGATCGCGAGATCCTCGCCGTCGTCCGACGCGCCGCACCAGACGTGCGACTGCGCGTCGACGCCAACGCCGCGTGGACGGCCGACGACGCGATCGCGATGTTGCCCGCTCTCGAGGCCGCGGGCGTCGAGGCGCTCGAACAGCCCTGCGCGCGCGACGACATCGCGGGGCTGCGTCGGGTGACCGCACGGGCGTCGCTCCCCGTGATTGCCGACGAGTCGTGCCGCCTCGCGAACGATGTGCCGCGACTCGTCGGTGCCGTCGACGGCATCAACATCAAGCTCGCCAAGTGCGGCGGGCTGCGCGAAGCCATGCGCCTCATCGCCGTCGCGCGCGCGCACGACCTCCGCGTGATGTGCGGCTGCATGATCGAGTCGTCGCTCGGCATCACGGCGGCGGCGCATCTCGCCTCGCTGTTGGACGACGCCGATCTCGATGGCGCGGCGCTGCTCGCGGACGATCCCTTCGTGGGCGCCACGATCGATCGAGGCGTGATCGCGGTGCCGACCGGCGCGGGGCTTGGTGTGGTGCTGCGCGACGCATCGACGGGTCGTACAGTCGAGGTCGCGCAGTCGTAGCCGCGAGGTGCTGGACGGCCGCGTAGCTTTCGCGCGTGCTCGTCTCCGTCGCGCTCTCGGTCCCGCTCTTTCACGGCTTCACGTACGCCGTCCCGCGCGACACGCCCATGCCGCTCCCCGGCACACGCGTGCTCGTGCCCTGGCGTCGCGGACGTGAGATCGGCGTGGTGTTGGGGCCCACCGACGTCGTGCCGACGGGCGTGCAACTCCGCTCCATCAGTCGCGTGCTCGACGCAGCCGATCGCCCGGCCGTGCCTGAGTCACTCCTCGCGCTCGCCACCTGGATTGCCGACTACTACGTTGCACCGATCGGGCAGGTGCTGCGTGCGGCGCTGCCGACCGTGTTGTGGTCGACGGCCAAGCCAGCGCCCACGGGGCGCACGCAGCGTGTCGCCGAGATCGCCCTCGAGCTCCCCTCACTGCTCGATCGCGAACAACGCTTCGCCCGCGCCCCCAAACAGCGTGCGCTCTACGAACTGCTCGAATCGAGCGGCGGGCGCGCGCCGGTCGCGCGTCTCCTCGAGCAGCTCGGCGTCACGAACGGCGTGGTCGATGCGCTCGCGAAGAAGGGGATCGTGCGGCTCATCGATGCGGAGCAGTTGCGCGACCCGTTTGCCGAGCGCGCGGCGGTCACGCTGCCACCCACGCCCACGCCCGCGCAGCGTCGCATCGTCGAGGCGCTCACGGGCGCTCCGCCCGGCACGAGCGCGCTGCTGCACGGCATCACCGGCAGTGGCAAGACACTCGTCTACATCGAGGTGCTGCGCCACATCGTGCGCACGCTCGGCCGGACGGCCATCGTGCTCGTTCCGGAGATTGCCCTCACGCCGCAAACGGTCGATCGCTTTCGCGCGGCCTTCGGCGATGACATCGCTGTGCTGCACAGCGCGCTCTCCGACGGCGAGCGCTTCGACGCATGGCGTGCATTGCGGCGCGGCGACAAACGGATCGCCGTCGGCGCGCGCTCGGCGCTCTTCGCGCCGCTCGATGACCTGGGCGTGGTCATCGTCGATGAGGAGCACGAGGCGAGCTACAAGCAGGCCGAGACGCCCCGCTATCACGCGCGTGATGCGGCACTCGTGCGCGCGAAGGCAGCGGGGGCGCTCTGCGTGCTGGGGAGCGCCACGCCGAGCCTCGAGACGTGGCAGGGTGCTGCAGATGGGCGCCACGAGCACTTCACACTCACGGAGCGTGCGGGGGGTGGCGCGTTGCCGCCGGTGCGCGTGGTCGATCTGCGCGCGGCGCGTCGCGTGGCCGCGGCCGAACGCCGGCGTGCGCCGGGGCAGGATGCGCCGTCCGCGTATGCGGGCATTGTCACCGCGCCGCTCGACAGCGCATTGCGTGCGCGATTGACGCGAGGCGAGCAGTCGTTGCTCCTGCTCAATCGTCGCGGATACGCCGCGTTCGTCCAGTGCGACGAGTGCGGCGCACCCGCGACCTGCCCCCACTGCTCGATCTCGCTCACCTATCATCGCATCCCCGAAGGGCTGGCCTGCCACTACTGCGGGCATCGCGAGCCGATGGCCACGAGCTGCCCCGTGTGCAACGGCACGCGGCTCGCACGGCGTGGCCTGGGCACACAGCAGGTCGAGCGGGCGGTGGCCGAGGAGTTTCCCGAGGCGCGGATTGCCCGCATGGATGTGGATACCACGACCGGCAAGTGGGCGCACGCGGAGATCCTCGATCGCGTCGGGCGCGGCGAGGTGGACATCCTGCTCGGCACGCAGATGATTGCCAAAGGGCTCGATTTTCCCAACGTGACGCTGGTCGGTGTGCTCGATGCCGACACGGGGATCAATCTCCCCGACTTCCGCGCGAGCGAGCGGTGCTTCCAGTTGCTGAGCCAGGTGGCCGGCCGTGCGGGGCGTGGGCCCAAGGGCGGGGAAGTGATCATCCAGACGCGTGTGCCCGAGCATCACGCCGTGCGGTGCGCATTGGCGCACGACTATCACGCGTTCGTGCGCGAAGAGCTGAGTGCCCGGCGAGTGCCGGTGTACCCGCCGTTTGTGCGCGTGGCCAATGTACTGGTGAGCGGGCTCGAGCAGCGCGCCGTCGCCGCGTGCGCCGCGTCGGTGAGCACGTGGCTCGCGGAGCTGATCGCGGCGCGGCGTGTGGAAGGGCTCACACTGGTCGGGCCCGCGCCGTCACCCATCGAGAAGATCAAGGACCGCTGGCGCTGGCATCTGCTGGTGAAGGCCGATGCGAAGGCGCCGATGGCGCGGGTGTTGCGTTACTTCCTGGAGCGCGTGCCGGTGCCGGCGGCGCACGACCTGCGCGTGGTGGTGGATCGGGATCCGGTGCAGTTGTTGTAGCGCGACCGGGCGGGCAGCAC
>JALOPS010000238.1 GCA_025453745.1 Gemmatimonadaceae bacterium | reverse complement strand
CCGATGTGGATGTCGCGGCGTTCCTCGATGGCGAGCTCACCGGCGCGCTGGCCATTGCGCGAGAGCTCACACGTCACTGGACGGATCATCCGCCGAGCGCGGCGCAGCCACGCGTCATCTTCCTGTCCAACGGCGACGACGGCGCGGGCAATGTCTACGCCGACGTGTTGCGTGCGGCCATGGAAGAGCTCTGTCGCGTCTGGCGCGATGAGTCGGCCGCCCAAGCATCGCGGCGCGGCGGCAGCAGGCCGATCTGGGCCAATCAGATCATCCGCTGGAGCAATGCAGAGGCCGAGGCGGCGCCATTTGCGGCGGGGCAGGCGGCGCGGTTGCTCTACACGCAGCGCCACATCCGTCAGGTCAATCTCTACCTGCCCGAGTCGATCGTGGAGGCGACGGGCTCACGCCGATCGATCTTCGGATGGATGGAGAGCCTGATGGGCCTCCATCTCGGGAAGGTCGCCCTCATCACCGGCGGCTCGGCCGGTATCGGGGGGCAGATCGGCCGTCTGCTCGCCATTGGTGGAGCGCGCGTGATGCTCGTCGCACGGCGCGACGATCAGCTCGCGGAGATGCGCGCGACGATCCTGCGTGAGCTCGAGGAGATCGGCTACTTCGGTGCGGCCGACCGCGTGCAGGTGCTCGGTGGCGTCGACGTGGTCGACGAAGCGGCGCTGTCGCGTGCCGTGGACGAGACCACTCGTCGCTTTGGCCGCATCGACTACCTCATCAACAACGCGGGCGTCGCCGGCGCCGAGCAGATGGTCGTCGACATGGAACTCGAGGAATGGCGCACGACGCTGACGGCCAACCTCGTGTCCAACTACTCGCTGATGCACAAGGTCGTGCCGCTCATGAAGCGGCAGGGCAGTGGATACATCCTCAACGTCAGCTCGTACTTCGGCGGTGAGAAGTACATCGCCGTGCCGTATCCCAATCGGGCCGACTACGCGGTGTCCAAGGCCGGCCAGCGCGCGATCGTGGAGCACTTCGCACGCTTCGTCGGTCCCGAGATCCAACTCACGGCGATCGCACCTGGTCCGGTCGACGGCGATCGGTTGCGTGGCGTCGGCGGCAAGCCGGGGCTCTTCGAGCGACGGGCGCGGCTGATCGCGGAGAATCGCCGACTCAATCAGGTCTATGCCGCGGTGTGCGAGGCGATGAGTGGTGGGGCGAGCGCGGCGAGGTGTCTCGATGCGCTGGCCGGCAACGACGCAACCACGCTCGCGTCGGCGGATGACGTGCCGGTGGCCCTGCGCACGTTCGCGGCGCAGATCCGCAAGGAAGCCGCCGCGCGCGACAGCGACGCATCGATCGGGCGCTTCGTGATGAATCGGGCGATCGCGGTGCGCCTCGTCGCGCGCCTGGCGCGTGGCGGGCGCTTCTTGCGCGAGAGCGACCGTGGGGCCCGCTTCGGCAACGAATGGGTGGCCGCGCTCCCCGTGCCGCCGGAGCCATTTCTCGATCGGTCCGTGCTCAAGCGCGAGGCAGAGAAGATCCGCGAAGGGGTGCTCGGCATGCTGCACCTGCGGAACATGCCGAGCGAAACCGAAGTCGCGCTGGCGACGGTCTATTTCCTCGCGGACCGTGCCGTCAGCGGCGAGACCTTCCAGCCCTCCGGCGGCTTGCACCAGGAGCGCACCATCACCGAGCGCGAACTCTTCGGTCGCGCCAAGCCGGAGCGCCTCGCGCGTATGACCGGGCGCAGCATGTGGCTGATCGGCGAGTACATGACCGCGCAACTCGCGCGCGCCATTCGCCTGGCGCTCGAGGCCACGGAGCTCACCTCGATCGTGCTGGTCACCGCCACCGAGGAGGCGGCGCGGGATGTGCTCGGCATGCTCCGCATCGTGCGCGGCGTCGAGCGCGTGCGATCCGTGGTCGCCGGTGACGCGCTCGAGGAGACGCTCGATCGCGTGCTGACAGAGGTCGGGTCTCCCACGGCCGTGGTGTGTACACCGTTCGCGCCAGTGCCCAACGTGCTGCTCGGGGATGACGGGGCGTCGCTCGACGCGGCACAGTTCTCCGCATTCGTGGATGCGCACATCACGCATCACTTCCGCGTTGCGCGCAAGGTGTCGTTGCTCGACGACGTGCGGCTCGTGCTCGTGACGCCGGATGTGCCGCTCCATCCGTCGCACGCCGAGTTCGCGCTGGCGAACTTCGTCAAGACGACGTTGCATGCGCTCACGGCCACGCTTGGTGTCGAGAACGAACGTCTCGTCCACAACGTGCCGGTCAATCAGGTGAACCTCACGCGGCGCGTACGCTCGGAGGAGCCGCGCGACGCGGCGGAGCAAGCGGAAGAGCAGGAGCGCTTCGCGCATGCGGTGCTGCTCGCCGCCGCGCCGCTGCCGGATCCGGATTCCAGTCGGTACCGCGCGCGGATTTATCGGGGGTTGGCGATAACGGTGTAGGGCGGGGGCGGAGCGCGGCGTGAGCGTGACGCCCCGACACGATCACGGTGTGGGGCCGTCACGGTGCCGCGGCGTTGTACGGGGAGCGCGATCGGACGGGTGTCCTAGTGGGCCGGGGAATGCGTAGGTACTCTTCCTCGCGCCTTCCTCACCGTGTCGCGGCGTCACGCGCGGCGACACGGCCAAACGCCTCGCGTCCTCCCACCCCCCTGGAGGTGTCGTTCATGCGACGACTTTCCTGGCTGCCGGCCTGGAGCCGGTCGCCACTGACTTACCTGTGCCTCGCGCTGCTGGCGTGGACGGCCAGTCTGCTCCCTGCACAGGGAAGTAGCGGGCGCATTCGTGGCCGCGTCACTGCGCAGGCCGGTGGGCAACCTCTGCAGGGCGTGCGCGTGCAGCTCGTGGGCACCACGTATGTGACGGGCACCAATGCCGAAGGGCGGTACGTGTTCGCCACCGTCCCGGCGGGGCCGGCCACGGTTCGGGTCACTTTCATTGGCCATGCGCCGCAGCAGCGCACGGTGACCGTGGCGGCGGGCGCCGAGGCCACCGTCGACTTCGCGCTGGCCGCGACGGCGGTGCAACTGCAGTCGATCACCACCACCGCCACCGGCGAGCAGGACAAGCGCACGGTCGGCGTCGCGACCACGTCCATCGATGCCTCGAAGCGCACGGCCGAGGCGCCTGTGGCCAACATGACCGACCTGCTGACGGCGCAGGCACCGGGCGTGCAGGTGCTCGGCGGCGCGATCACGGGCGGCGGACAGCGGATCCGCATTCGCGGGACGACCTCGCTGTCGCTCAACAACGAGCCCATCGTCTTCGTCGATGGTATCCGCGTCTTCAGCGACAACAACTCCTCCTCGATCGGCATTGGGGGGACGAACCCGAGCCGCCTGAGCGACTTCAATCCCGAGGAGATCGAGAGCATCGAAGTCCTCAAGGGACCCACCGCGTCCACGTTGTACGGCACCGACGCGGCCAATGGCGTGATCGTCATCAAGACGAAGCGGGGCAAGGCCGGCGCACCCAAGTGGAACGCCTACGTGGAGCAGGGCGCGATTCGCGATCGCAACCAGTATCCGTTTGCGTATCGCGGCTGGTCGTCCAACATCCCGGGTGCGGCGGCATCGACCGTCAACAACGTGACGCAGTGCTTCGCCTCGCAGGTGGGACGCGGCCTCTGCGCGCAGGACAGCGTCGCGGCCTTCAACCTCTTTGACGATCCCGACGCTTCGCCCAACGGCACGGGGCGGCGTCAGCAGTACGGCCTGAACGTCTCCGGCGGCAGCGACGTGGTGCAGTATCTGCTCTCCGGCGAGTGGGAAGACGAACTGGGCTACCTGCAGATGCCGCGCTTTGCGGTTGACCGCATCGAGACGGCACGCGGCGTCGGCCCGCTGGAAGACCAGTTGCGGCCAAATGCGCTGCGCAAGTCGTCGCTCCGCGCCAACATCACCGCCCAACTCGGCACCAAGGCCGACGTGCAGACGAGCGTCGGCTTCGTGACCAGCAACCAGCGCCTGCCACAGACCGACAACAACACGATCGGGCTGCTCTCGAACGCGTTTGGCGGGTTCGGCAAGGCCGACAACAACCGGTTCGGGTATCGGCTCTACACGCCGGATCAGTTCTTTTCGAACACCAACACGCAGGCGATCAACCGCTTCATCGGTTCGCAGCAGGCGAATTACCGCCCCGCCTCGTGGCTGCTGATCAACGGTACCGCGGGCATGGACTACACGTCGCGCAACGACTCCGAGCTGTGTCGGCGCGATCAGTGCACGGACTTCAGCGTTCGGTCGCGCACGGGCTACAAGGTCAACAACCGGACGGAGAACTTCCAATACACCGCGCAGGCCAACGCCATCGCGACGTTCAACCCGTTCGAGTCGCTGCGCTCGACGACGACGATCGGCTCGCAATACACGCGCCGGAAGTTCGCGCGCAACGGCGCAGATGGTGAGAATCTCCCGCCGGGTGCGACGCAGGCCGGCGCGGGCGCGCTGCAGACCGTCACGGAAATCCAGGACGAAAACAAGACGTTTGGCGCGTACGTGCAGCAGGAGCTGGGCTGGCGTGACAAGGTCTACCTCACCGGATCGGTGCGCACCGACCAGTCGAGCGCCTTTGGTACCAATTTCCAGAGTCAGTTGTACCCCGGCGCGCAGCTCTCATGGATCGTGTCCGAAGAGAGCTTCATGCCCAAGCCGTCATGGTTGGATCTCGTCAAGTTCCGCGCGGCATTCGGCACGGCCGGCACACAGCCCGGCGCGACCGACGCCCTCCGGTTCTTCGCGGCGGGCACGGCGACCGCAGACAACGCGGATGTCCCCGCCGTCGTCTTCAGCGCGCTTGGCAACACGCGCCTCAAGCCCGAGGTCACGCGGGAGCGCGAGGCCGGCCTCGAGCTGGCACTCTTCGGCAATCGTCTTTCCCTCGAGGGCGGCTTCTACGACAAGTCGAGCTTCAACGCATTGATTGCGCGCATCGTCCCGCCGTCGGTGGGCGCATCGAACACGCGCTTCGAGAACATCGGTGAGGTGCAGAACCGTGGTTGGGAGGCGCTGGTCAAGGCGCGGCTCATCGACAAGTCGTGGTTTGGCTGGGACTTCACGTTCAACGGCTCGCGCAACGTCAACAAGCTCATCGACTTGGGCGGCACGCCGCCTCAGGTGGGCGCCACCACGCGGCAGCTCGAGGGCTACCCGCTCGACGGCTACTGGCAGCGGCGCATCACCGGGTGGACCGATCCCAACGGCGATGGGATCCTCACCGCGGCCGACATCAGCGTGACCGACACGGCCGTGTACATCGGTCCGTCGGTGCCGATCAATGAGTTCTCGTTCATCAACGGCTTCGACCTCTTCAAGGGGCGGCTCCGCATCAACACGATGATCGATTACAAGGGCGGCCACTTCCTGCTCAATGGCACCGACCGCATTCGGTGCGAGAGTCGCAACAACTGCCGCGGCGCCGTCGATCCGCGTGCACCGCTGTCGCTGCAGGCCGCCGCGCTCGGCGTGCGGGAGCACCCGAGTCGCACGCAGGCCGGGTTCATGGAGTCGGCCGACTTCTTCCGCTTCCGCGAACTCTCCGTGGTCTATCGCGTGGGCCAGACGTGGGCCGGCCGTCTGGCGCGCGCGAAGTCGCTCGACGTGGTGCTCTCTGCGCGCAACCTCGCCCTCTGGACCGACTACACCGGTATCGACCCCGAGAGCAACTACTTCGGCGGAGCGCGTGGCACAGTGTCCGACTTCCAGACCGCGCCGCCGCCGAGCTACTTCACCGTCCGCTTCAACCTCGGATACTGACCGATGCCACGCAGCCTTGTCTTCCGCGGCCGCATGAGTGGTATCCTGCGCCGCACCCTCCCGCTCGCCACGCTGGCGTGGACCATGTCGGCCTGCTCCTGGTCCGACGCCATCGAAGTCGTGGACCCCGACGTCATCAATCCCAACGATCTCTCGAGTCCCTCAGCGGCGCAGACGCTCCGTGCAGGCGTCTTGCTCCGGCTCGCACAGGCGACGAGCGGCGGAGAGAACGTCTTCCTCATGGGCGGCCTCCTCGCGGACGAGTGGCGCTCGGGCGACACGTTCGAGCAGCGCAACACCACGGACCAGCGCATCCTCGTGCCGGAGAACTCGTTTTTGGCGGGTGCGCTCCGTTCCCCGATGCGTGTGTATCAGGAGTCGCAGGCCGCCATTCGCGTGACGCGGCAGTTCCAACCCACTCCACGAGCCAACGTCGGCCTCATGTTCGCGCTCGGAGGCTACGCCGCGACGCTCATCGGCGAGCACTTCTGCAACGGCATTCCGTATAGCACCGTGGTCGACGGCGAGGTGCAGGACGGTCAGCCCGAGCCGGCAGACAACTCCTTCGTGCGCGCGATTGCCTTTGCCGATTCCGCACTGCGCGAGACGAGTGGTCCCGCCGCCGACTCCGCGCGGGTCGTCCACATCGCCTCGGTCGTGAAGGGACGCGCGCTGCTCAATCGCGGACAGTTCGCCGCAGCCGCGCAAGCGGTGGCCGCCGTCCCCACGAGCTTCATCTATCAGGCGTTCCATTCCGTGAACAGCACCACCAATCAGAACTGGTCGCTCAACA
>JALOPS010000237.1 GCA_025453745.1 Gemmatimonadaceae bacterium | reverse complement strand
CTGAGACGATGGCACCTTGACTGGTGCGTCCTTCAGGCTTGGCAGCGTGCCGGCCTGGAAGCTCATGCGTGGCATCGCGTCCCAAGCAGAGCCCCGCGGCCACCAGCCGCCGAGTCGATAGTTTGGAGGGGCGCTTCCGGCAGTCCTCAACCGCCCTCCCTCGCCCCGCATGCTCCTCGTCATCGACAACTACGATTCCTTCACCTACAACCTCGTGCAGTACCTCGGCGAGTTGGGGGAGACGGTCGTGGTCCATCGCAACGATGCGATCGACGTCGAGGCCATTGGCGCACTCGCCCCCGACGCCATCGTGCTCTCGCCCGGGCCGTGCGCACCGGCGCAGGCCGGCATCACCGTGCCCACCATTCGGCGGTGGGGCGGCACGATCCCCATTCTGGGCGTCTGCCTGGGACACCAGGCCATCGGCGAAGCGTACGGCGGGCAGGTGGTACGCGCGGGGCGTGTCATGCATGGCAAGACGTCGCGTATCACGCACGACGGCACGGGGCTCTTTGCGGGGCTCGACTCGCCACTCGAGGTGATGCGCTACCACTCGCTTGTCATCGAGCCCTCCACCTTTCCCGCGTCACTCGAGGTGACCGCCGTCGCCGCGGACCGCCCCGACGAGATCCACGCCGTGCGCCATCGCACCGATCGCGTCTATGGCGTGCAGTTCCACCCCGAGTCCATCCTCACGCAGGGCGGGCACCAGTTGCTGCGCAACTTCCTCACGCTCGCGCGCGCCTGAGCGTCAGCGTGGGGCGGTCGCGTCTTCGGTGAGTACGGGTGCGGGTGCGTCGTCCGCCGGTGTGGGCGCGTCCTCACGCTTCGGAAAGACGAGCGACGCCGCCACCGAGACGGCCAGCACGCCCGCCACCACGCCCAGCGAGACACCGATGGGGATCTTGATCATGCTCGCGATGAGCATCTTGGTCCCCACGAACGCGAGCACCGCGGCCAGGCCGTACTTGAGCAGGTGGAAGCGGTCCATCACGCCCGAGAGCAGGAAGAACAGCGACCGCAACCCGAGGATGGCGAAGACGTTGGAGGTGTAGACAATGAAGGCGTTCTGCGTCACACCGAAGACGGCGGGAATCGAGTCGACCGCGAACACCAGATCGGTGGTCTCGATGAGCACCAGCACGATGAAGAACGGCGTGGCGACCCAGCGTGGCGACTGACCGGGCGCGAGCGGCTCCCGCACGAAGAACCGCCCGCCGTGCGGCGTCGAGCTCACCGGAATCAGCCGGCGCACCAGGCGGATGACCGGATTCGCCTCGGGTTCGAGCGGCTCTTCCGGCGCAAACGCCATGCGAATCCCCGTGTACACCAGGAATGCGCCGAAGAGGTAGGTGATCCAGTGGAAGCGCGCGAGCAGCAGTGCACCGAAGAGGATCATCGTCCCCCGCATGACCAGCGCGCCGATGATCCCCCAGAAGAGCAGTCGATGCTGCAATTCGGCCGGAATGCGGAAGTAGCCGAAGATCAGCAGGAAGACGAACAGATTGTCGACGCTGAGCGCGAGCTCGACGAGATAGCCGGCCGTGAACTCGAGCGCGGCCTGCGCGCCGAGCACCTGTCGCACGCCGAGGGCGAAGACGGCGGCCAACGAGGCCCAGAGGAGACTCCACAGCCCCGCTTCGCGCACGGAGACGCGGTGCGGATGCCGATTGAAGACACCGAGGTCGAGCGCCAGCATGGCGAGGACGAACGCGTTGAACGCGATCCATCCCCAGGAGGCAGTCATGCGATCTATGGGAATCGGCACCGCGGCGCAGCGGCCGGGCACACGGAGGCACGGGGAGCAGCAATCGCGCGACCGCCAGCGGTACGATCGCGTCTAAGTGCGGGCGCCGCTTTGCGTTCGGCTCCGCGCCCGAGTATCATAAGGGGCGTGTTGACCGGGGCAAACTGTCGGCGCGCACTTGGCGCGTTCTCCTCGGCGCCCTCGGCGCCGGCCCTCGGCGCCCCTTCGGTCGGGACCATTTCGTGACCGTCCTCGCGGTCATTCCCGCCCGCCTCGCTGCCACCCGACTCCCCAACAAGCCGCTGCGACTCCTCGGGGGCGTGCCGTTGGTGGTCCGCGTGTGGGAGCGCGTCGTCGCGCTGGGCGTCGCCCAGCGCGTCCTCATTGCCTGCGATCACGCGGACGTGCTGGCGGTGGCGCGCGCGGCCGGTGCGGAGGCCGTGCTCACGCGCGCGGATCATCCGTCGGGGACCGATCGCGTGGCGGAGGCCGTGCAGGGCATGCACGCCGACACGATCGTGCTCAACGTGCAGGGTGACGAACCCTTCGTCTCGCGCGAGGCGCTCGAGGGGGCGGTCGCGATGGTGCGCGCGGGGAGCGACATCGGCACCGCCTGCGTTCCCTGTGGTGCGGCCGATGCGGCGAATCCCAACGTGGTCAAGGTCGTGCGCACCGACACCGGGCGCGCGATGTACTTCTCGCGGGCCGCGATCCCGGCGCTGCGCGATGTCTCCGACGCCCCGGTGCGCGACGCACTGCTGCTGCGCCATGTCGGCGTGTACGCGTACACGCCCGCAGCGCTCGCGCAATGGGTGTCGTGGCCCGTGCATCCGCTCGAGGCCAGCGAACGCCTCGAACAGTTGCGCCCCCTCGCACACGGCCTCTCGATCGGCGTGGCCCTCGTGACCCATGCCGGCGAGACGGGCATCGACACGGAAGCCGATCTGCTCGCTGCCAATTCCCGCTGGACTGCGTTCGCTGCGGCGGATGCGCCTCACCTCGAAGGAGTCCCATCATGACCACCCCTGCGACCACCCCCATCAAGCCGCCGACCAAATCGGCGACGTCCGGCCCGAAGTTCATCTTCGTCACCGGCGGTGTGGTGTCCTCGCTCGGCAAGGGGATCGCCGCCGCCGGCCTCGGTCGGCTGCTCGTCGAGCGAGGCCTGCGCGTGACCATGGCCAAGTTCGATCCGTATCTGAACGTCGACCCGGGCACGATGTCGCCGTTCCAGCACGGCGAAGTGTTCGTCACCGATGACGGAGCAGAGACGGATCTGGATCTCGGCCACTACGAGCGCTTTCTCGATCGCCCGCTCTCGCAGGTCAACAACGTCACGTCGGGGCGCATCTACCTGAACGTGATCAACAAGGAGCGCCGCGGCGAATATCTGGGCTCCACCGTGCAGGTGATTCCGCACATCACCGACGAGATCAAGAACGCGATCCGGCGCGTGGCGCCCGACAACGATGTCGTGATCATCGAGGTTGGCGGGACGGTGGGCGACATCGAGTCACTGCCGTTCCTCGAGGCCATTCGCCAGTTCCGCCGCGAGGTGGGGAAGGAAAACGCGATGTTCATCCACCTTACGCTCGTGCCGTACATCGCGGCCGCGGGCGAGGTGAAGACCAAGCCGACGCAGCACTCCGTGCGCGAGCTCATGGAGATCGGTATCCAGCCCGACGTGCTCATCTGCCGCACCGAGCGCCCGCTGCCGGACGACGTCAAACGCAAGATCGCGCTGTTCTGCAACGTGGAGTTCGGGCACGTCATCGAATCGGTCGACGTACCGTCGATCTACGAGATCCCGTTGCGCTTCGAGGCGCAGGGGTTTGCCGACCTGGTCATCGAGCGCCTCAAGCTCAGTGCGCCCGCGCCCGATCTCTCTGCGTGGAAGGCGATGGTGCAGCGCGTCGTCGCGCCGCGCGAGAAGGTGCGCATCGCGATCGTCGGCAAGTACACCGAGTACGCCGACAGCTACAAGAGCGTGCAGGAAGCGCTCATTCACGGCGGCATCGCCAACGACGTCGGCGTCGAGATCTCCTGGCTCTCGAGTGACGACTTCACATCGCCCGAACGTGCGCGCGCCCTGCTCGCCGACTATCACGGCCTGCTCGTGCCGGGCGGGTTCGGGGTCCGCGGTGTCGAAGGGATGATCCAGGCCGTCGAGGCCGCGCGCGGCACCGCCTTGCCCTTCTTCGGCATCTGCCTCGGCATGCAGGTGGCGATGATCGAGTACGCGCGGCACGTCTTGCAGCTCGACGACTCCAACTCGAGCGAGTTCGCGCCCGAATGCGGCAATCCGGTCATCTCGCTCATGGAAGACCAGAAGAAGGTCAAGGACATGGGCGGCACCATGCGCCTGGGCGCCTATCTCTGCCGCCTCGCACCGCGCTCGCTGGCCGCCGAGATCTATGGCGTGCCCGAAGTCTCCGAGCGGCACCGGCACCGCTATGAGGTGACGAACACTTATCGCGATCGCTTTGTCGACGCGGGGATGCGCCTCGCGGGGCTCTCTCCCGATGGTACGCTGGTGGAGATGATCGAGTTGCCGTCGCATCCGTGGTACGTGGCGTGCCAGTTCCACCCGGAGCTGCAGTCCCGTCCGACGCGGCCGCATCCGCTCTTTGCGAGCTTCGTGGCGGCGGCGCTGCGCGTCCGTCGCGAGCGGATGGGCGCCACGCCAGCAACGTCGGTGGCGGCCATCGCGGGGACGGCGTGAGCGCCACGATCGGGCAACCGTCTCGGTCGCACGCACTCTTCCCGGCGACGCGTTTCTTTCTGCTCGCCGGTCCGTGCGTGCTGGAAGACGACGCGCTGAACCTCCGCGTCGCGGAGGCGGTTGCACGGGTGGGTGAACGTGTGCCGGGCGGCGTGATCTTCAAGGCCAGCTTCGACAAGGCCAATCGGTCCAATGCTGGTGCCGCGCGCGGCCCCGGACTGCACGAGGGGCTCGAAGCACTGGCGCGCGTCAAAGCGGCCACGGGGCTGCCGATCGTCACCGACGTCCATGCCCCCGAGCAGTGCGCGGCGGTCGCCCAGGTGTGCGACGTGTTGCAGATCCCCGCGTTTCTCTGCCGGCAAACCGATCTGCTCGAAGCGGCTGGCGCCACCGCTGCGGCCGTGAATGTGAAGAAGGGGCAGTTCCTGCACCCTGAAGGGATGGCAGGCGCCGTCGCCAAGGTGCGTGGTGCCGCGCACCGCGCAGGCGTTGCCGCGACGGTCGCCGTGACCGAGCGCGGATCGTTCTTCGGCTACGGTGATCTCGTCGTCGACATGCGCGCGTTCCGTCGCATGCGCGAGGCGTGCGAGTGTCCCGCGATCATGGATGCCACGCATGCCGTGCAGCGGCCAGGGCAGGGCACCGGTGGTGCCAGCGGCGGCGCGCGCGAGTTCGTGGGCCCGCTCGCGCTCGCGGCGATTGCGGCCGGGGCCGACGGATTGTTTCTGGAGACACACCCCGATCCCGACCGCGCACCGAGCGACGGCCCGAACATGCTGCCGCTCACCGAGCTGCCGGCGCTCATCGACAAGGCGGTGCAGGTCTGGCACACGGTCCGCGCATGAGCGTGCTCGACCACGCGGCGCCCGCAGCTTCCGCGGACGCCCTGCGCGCGACGGCGCGCGCGATTCGTTGGATCGGCTTCGACGTCGACGGTGTGCTGACCGATGCCGGCGTCTACATGGGGCAGCTCGACGGGCAGCGGGTGGAGCTCAAGCGATTCGACATCCGAGATGGCTTCGGCATCAAGCTGCTGCAATTCGCGGGGCTCGACGTCGCGCTGGTCTCCGCGCGCGTGTCGCAGGCGACCGCCGTGCGCGCGGCTGAACTGGGCATCATCGACGTGGTGCAGGACGATGCGGGCAACAAGCAGCGCGCCATTGCGTCGCTCTTGTCCGCCAAGGGGCTCGACTGGCCGCAGGCGGCGTTCATGGGTGATGACCTGCCCGATCTGGCCGTCTTTCAGCACGTGGCGCTGGCCATCGCGCCGGCCGACGCGGTGCCCGACATCGGTGCGCGCGCCCATCTGCGCCTCGCCGCCGGCGGCGGACGGGGGGCGGTGCGCGAATGCGCCGAGTGGCTGCTGCGTGCCCGAGGGCAATACGACGAGGTGGTCGCACGCTACGTCGGCGAACGCGGCGGGCACTGGCCGTGAGCGACACGCACATCCTCGAGCGCGCGCGGCGCGTGCTCGCGCTCGAACGCGATGCGATCGACGAGGCGTCGCGACGTCTCACGTCGCAGTTCGCGCAGGCCGTCACCCTGATCGCGAGCGCACGCGGGCGACTGATCGTCACGGGCATCGGCAAGTCTGGGCTGATCGGACGCAAGATGGCGGCGACGTTCACCTCCACCGGAACGCCCGCGACCTTCCTGCATCCGGTCGACAGTGTGCACGGTGACCTGGGGATCGTCGGCACCGACGACGTGGTGATTCTCATCTCCAAGAGCGGGGAAACCGTCGAGCTGCTGCAACTGCTCGAACCGCTGGCACGCCTCGGGGTACGGACGATCGCCATGACCGCCGACGGACAGTCCCGCCTCGCTCGCGCCTGCGACCACTGGATCGACACGTGGGTGCGCGAGGAAGCGTGTCCCCACGATCTCGCGCCCACGACGAGCACCACAGTGACGCTCGCTCTGGGCGACGCACTGGCCGTCGCGCTGTTGCAGGAGCGCGGGTTCGAGGCGTCGGACTTTGCCCGCCTGCATCCCGGTGGGGCGCTTGGACGCAAGCTCCTCACGCGCGTGGCCGACGTCATGGAACGCACCGCGCCTCCGACGCTCACACCGGAGGCGA
>JALOPS010000023.1 GCA_025453745.1 Gemmatimonadaceae bacterium | reverse complement strand
CGCGTGGTACTGACCCCATGATCGCACGCATCACCGGCACCGTCGTCGAGCGCGAGATCGACCACGTCGAGCTCCTGACGTCCGGCGGCGTGGGCTATGCCGTCCACATCCCGCTGTCCACGTACGAAGTGCTCCCCGCCGCGGGCGCATCGACCACGCTCCTCACCGAGCTCGTCGTGCGCGAAGACGGCTGGCAGCTCTACGGCTTCGCGACCGCGCTCGAGCGGGCGGTGTTCCGCCGACTGCTCACCGCCAAAGGCTTTGGCGCGGCTCTCGCCCTCGGCATGCTCTCCACACTCTCCGCCGAGCGACTCGTGGCGGCCATTCGTGCGCGCGATCTCGCGACGCTGCAGCGCGTGCCACGCGTGGGACGCAAGAAGGCGGAGCAGCTGATTCTCGATCTGGCGGACAAGCTCGATGATGTGGCGGGTGGAGCACCGGCACCGAACGCGGGCGGGCTCGCGTCATCGGCTCCGGCAGCAACCGCAGACGACGCGGTGCGCGCTGTCGTGGCGCTGGGCTACGCACCAGAAGACGCCATGCGCGCAGTGCGGGCCGTGCGCGAACGCGACGGCGCCAAGGCATCGGCCGCCGATGTCATTCGCGGCGCCCTGCAACTGCTCGGGTGAGCACCCGTCGCACGACACGCCGCGGCGCACCGCGAGTGCGCCGCGTGCCGCCGTCGCGGCACCGCATGACGAAGGGCGGTGAACGATGCGCCACGCATCGCCCACCGCCCTGTCGCGTCCCCGCGGCAATTGGCTACCGCCGATAGTCCGCGCTCGAGCGCATCCCCTTCACACATCCGGGCCACGTCATCGGCTGGCCGGTCTGCGGGTTGGCGGGGAGCGGATCCATACGGTCGCGCGGCACGCGCTCGGGATCCTCGCTCGCGAGATACGCGAGCATGGCCACAAGCGTCGCGTTGTTCTTGAGATCGTCGACAACAACCTTGTCGTACGTATCACGGTTGGTGTGCCACGTCGTGAAGCTGTAGTCCCAGCCGAGCGCGTTGAGGCCGAAGGCCGGCGCGCCGTAGCACGCGAAGCTCGCGTTGTCGCTCCCGCCCGTCGCCGGCGGCCCCGCCTGGCCCAGGCGAATCCACTTCGTGATGTCCGACGGCATCTCGCCCAGCCACTTCTCGAGGAACGGGCGTGCCTTGGGCAACGCTCCCGGGCCGGTGCCCACGATGCGCCCAGTGCCGTTGTCCTGGTTGAACAGCGCCTGC
This sequence comes from Gemmatimonadaceae bacterium, assembly GCA_025453745.1. GTDB lineage: Bacteria > Gemmatimonadota > Gemmatimonadetes > Gemmatimonadales > Gemmatimonadaceae > JALOPS01. The sequence goes on along the minus strand of JALOPS010000023.1, from coordinate 21,091 downwards.
AGCCCCTCGACGACTTCGGGATGATCCTCGCTCCACGCGCGCGATCCGTTGAGCCCCTGCTCTTCGCCGCTCCAGTGGCCCGCGATGATCGTGCGTGTCGGCGTGGGGAGCACGGTCTTCAGGATGCGCAGCGCTTCGAGCATGATCACCGATCCGGTCCCGTTGTCGGTCGCACCGGCGGCGCCCTCCCACGAATCGAAGTGCGCGGAAAGGATGACGTACTCCTTGGCCTTGCTCGTGCCATCGAGCCCCGCGACGACGTTGAACACGGGCTGCTCGCCCAGGAACTCCGCGTCGGCCATCAAGCGCACGCGCGGGCCCTGCATGTTGCTCGCCAGGCGGAAGAGCGCACCGTAGTCCTCGCACCCCACGTCCAGCGTAGGCACCTTCTGCCGCGGCGAGCCGAAGATCTTGTTGATGCCCGGGTACTGCGACCAGTTGGTGGTCAGCACGCCGAGCGCACCGGCGCTGTCGAGCTTCGCCGAGTAATCGTTGGTCGCCGCCAGCATGCGCACCGTCCATGCGGCCCGCACCGAGTCCTGCTGCTTGCGCATCGCGGCCTCGGCGCCGGGTTGGCCGAACTCCTGCCACTGCTGCGGTGAGCGGCAGGAGAGCATCGGCGGCGACGTGAGCACGAACTTGCCGCGCGCCGACGGCAGCCATGCGGCGAACTCCTCGGGCGACTTCACATCGGGCATCAGCACCACATCGCCTTCACGCCACTGCCCATTGGTACCGGGGCTCCACGAGAGCATCGTCGCCTCGATCGCCCGCGCGCGCGGTGCCGTCATGATCAGTTGCGAAGGGCCGCGTCGCCACGAATTCCACGTGCCGTAACGCTCCTTGCGCGCGGAGATCCCCATCCGCTCGTACGTCTGCAGCAACCAATCCTGCCCCGAGCGCATGCCCGGTGATCCGGTGAGGCGCGGCCCGATCGAGTCGAACAGCGTCTGCGCGAAGCGCGCGGCCTGCGAGCGCTCCATCCCTTCGCGCCAGATGCGCTCGATGACGGGATTGGTGACGGCCGACCGTCGCACGTACGCCGGCGCCGAGTCCATCGACAGCGGCGTCGCGAGCGGGCTCGGGGGATACACGCGCGGGGCGAAGGGATTCTGCGCGGTCGCCGGGGCGACACTCACGACCCCGAATACGAATGGCGCCAGGAAGCGGAAGGAGCGCATGGGAGCGGTCCGGAGGTGGGAACGACGACGCGAGGATCGCTGAGAATCCACGATCATCGTGCGGGGGGAAAACGACGAAGGCGCACTCTCGGTGCGCCTTTGGCATACGTGCGTGGTCGCCGCAGCGCTCATGTGCGCGGGCTCAGCCCGTCGACGAGCGAGCTCCGGTAGGCCTTCCACGCGGGCACGAGGCCAACGAGAAATCCGGCGATCACGATCAGTGCGAGGTACATCCACTCCGTGCTGCCAAGCGCACGGATGGGAATGAGCAGCCCGAAGCGGTCTTCGACGGGGCCCTGCGCGAGCGACAGCCCTGCGTACACGAGGGCGACGCCGAGCGCGGCCCCCAGCACGGCGAGCACCCCGGACTCGAGCACCAGCAGCGCCACGATGGTCGACGGGCGTGCACCGACAGCGCGCAGGATCGCCATCTCGCGGCGACGCGCCTCGAGCGAGCTGTAGAGGGAGACGAGCATGCCCGCGAGGCCGATCAGCACCGTGAAGAACGCCACGACCTTGAGCCCGACCTCGGCGTTCCCCACGCCTTGCCACAATTCCGCGAGCGCGACACCAGGCACGATCGCGGTCAGCGGCTCGCGCGTGTCATCGTTCATCTCACGCTGCAGCCGCAGCGTTTCCAGACGCGTCTGCGTGCCGACGAAGAACGCGGTGATCTTGTCATCGTCGTGGTCGTGCTCGGCTTCGTCGTCACCGTGGGCGTGCTCGTCGTCGTGGTCGTGCTCGTCCCCGTCGACGTGCTCATGCCCCTCTTCGCCATGCGCCGGTTTCTTGGGCGCTGGTGGAGGCGGCGGGGGCGCGGCCTGCGCGGGGGGCCCGCTCGACCCTGGCATCACGAGCGGCGCGCCGCCCGGTGCCGTGGCACCCGCGGGCGGTCCGCTCGCTCCCGGCATCACGAGCGGCGCACCCCCCGGTGCCGTGGCACCCGCCGGTGGCGCGGCAGGCGCCGCACCGCCCGACTCCTCGAGCTCGTGCATCGCCTCGATGCCCGCCAACGTCACGTACAACGCACGATCGATCGGCGTGAACGTCCGCGCGATGATCCCCACCACCGTGAACGGATGCGCCTGATGTTCGCTGAACGTCACGCCACCGGTGCCGTGAGCCACGACGATCTTCTGTCCCATGCGGTAGCCCAGGCGCTGTGCCACGTCGTGCCCGATGGCCACGTCGGTGTCGCCCGTGGGCGCGCCCCCTTCGGCGAACGTCACGCGCTCATTGCGAAAGCGATAGTGCTCGAAGAACTCCGACGTCGTGCCGATCACGCGGAAGCCGCGATGGGAGTCGCCAAGCGAATACGGAATGGTCCACTTGATCGCCGGGTGCGCCTTCCACTGCTCATAGGTACCCATGGTGATGCCGCCCGCCGGCGTCGCCATGCCGAAGACGGTGGACATCAGCACCTGCATGGTGCCGCCGCGCGCGCCGACGATGAGATCGGTGCCGCGAATCGTGCCCGCGAAGGAGTCGCGCACGCCCGCACGCACGTTCTCGACACCGACGAGCAGTGTCACCGAGAGCGCGATGGAGAGCACCGTCAACGCGCTGACGAGCAGCCGGTTGCGCAGCGACTTGAGGGCGAGCGAAAGCAGCACCATGGTCGTCAGGCCGCCGCCGGGCGCGCGGCCCGATTGATGTCGGGAAGCGACACACGCTGCGAGAACAGCGGCGCCAGCGCCTGATCGTGACTCACGAAGACCAGCGTGGCCCCGACGCGCTCGCAGCTCGCGAAGAGCAGTCGGAGAAACGCCTCGCGCCGATCCGCATCGAGTGCCGACGTGGGTTCATCGGCGACGACCAGCTCGGGGTACCCGATGAGCGCGCGCGCCGCGGCGACGCGCTGCTGCTGTCCGACGCTGAGCTCCGTGACCGGCTGGTCGAGCAGCGACAGGATGTCGAGCCCCTCGGCCAGCTCCGTCGCCGCCTGCGCCGGCGACTGACCGCGCAACCGCGCGGCTCGCTGCGCATCGAGGCGCGTGGGGAGGAGGATGTTGTCCCGGACGCTGAGATACGGAATCAGGTTGAACATCTGGAAGATGTAGCCCAGATGCTGTGCCCTGAATGCATCGCGCGCCGATCCCCCGAGGCGCGCCAGATCGGTGCCCAGCACTTCAACGCGTCCGGTGCCGCCGGCGAGCACGCCCGCGATCAACCCGAGCAGTGTGGTCTTCCCGCTGCCGCTCGGCCCGTACAGGAACACGCGCGCCCCGCGCGCGATCTCGAGCGCCGGAATGTCGAGGACCTGTTGCCCCGGCCGATAGCCGAAGCGGACGTCCGCCAGCCGAATGGCCGGCGCATCCGCATGTATCGTGCTCACCTCGTGCTGTACGGCTCGACCTTCAGCCCTTCGAGCTTGAACCCGACGGCGCCGTAGGGGCTCAAGGTCTGATTGATCGTCAGCTTGCCGTACATCCACACCGCGTCGAAGAGGTTGAGCTTCACGTTCTTCTTGCCCGCCATCTCGACGAAGACCATCTGGTTGGGCGGCGGCGGCGGCGTGTGCACGCACGCGCCGTAGTACGGCACCAGCAGGAACTCCGCCCCCTCTTCGGCGAAATCGTCGAGCGGCACCACGAAGCCCGGGATGCGCACCGACCGCCCATTGAGCTTCTTGAGCGTGTCAGTCGCCTTGTTGTTGTTGTAGTCGAGCCCCGCGAGGATGCGCCAGTCGATCTGCGCGGTGGTGTCGGCCATCGCGGCGGCGAGCGTCATGGCGACCGGACGCGCCGTGGGTGGCGGCGGCGGCGCAGCCGCCATGGCGGCACCCGCCGCGGCGAGTACGAGGCCGGCGAGCACGAGACGGCGGGACGCGGACGGAGCGGTCGGCATGGGCGGTGCAGCGGAGGGAGCGGACAGGACGCGGTATAGTACGCACGGACGGGGGTGAGGCTCCATCCGCACATGCAACGAGGAGCACGGGGTCCGCGTTGGCGCCGGGCGAAGAATAGCCGAAGACTGTATCTTCGCGGCAATGGCCCGCACCGAGATCACCACCCCCGAGGTCCTCGACGACGAGGGCGCCGCCGAGCTCTCGCTGCGGCCGCAGCGGCTCTCGGAGTTCATCGGGCAAGGGCGCCTGAAGGACGCGCTCCGCATCGCGATCGATGCGGCCCTGGGGCGCGCGGAGCCGCTCGACCACGTGCTCTTTCACGGTCCGCCTGGGCTCGGCAAGACGACGCTCGCCGAACTCATCGCGCGCGAGATGAACGTCAACATGGTGCCACTCTCGGGGCCCGCCCTCGAGAAGCCCGGCGATCTCGTGCGGCCACTGACCACGCTGCGCCGCGGCGACGTGCTCTTCATCGACGAAATCCATCGCTGTCGACCGGTCATCGAGGAGTTCCTCTACCCCGCGATGGAGGACTACCGCATCGACATCCGCCTCGCCGAGGGGCCCAACGCGCAGACGGTCCCGATGCCGATCGAACCGTTCACGCTCGTGGGCGCAACGACGCGACTCGGCCTGCTGACCGCGCCGCTGCGCGCCCGATTCGGCCTCGTGCAACAGCTCGCATTCTATCCCGCCCCGGAGCTCGAGGTGATCGTGCGCCGCACCGCCGAGGTGCTGCGTGTGCCGATCGATCAGGCGGGGTCGCACGAGATCGCGCGACGCTCACGCGGCACGCCGCGCGTGGCGAATCGCCTGCTTCGCCGGGTGCGTGACTTTGCGCAGGTCCGGGCGAATGGCGCGATCTCCGCAGAGGTGGCCGCCCAGGCGCTGGCGCTGCTCGACGTCGACGAGTTCGGCCTCGACGACATGGATGCGCGCATCCTGCGCCTGATCATCGAGAAGTACGACGGTGGGCCCGTAGGGCTCGGCACGGTGGCCGCGGCGATCGGCGACGATGCCACCACGATCGAGGAGGTCTACGAGCCCTTCCTGGTGCAGCAGGGCTTCCTGCAGCGGACCCCCCGTGGCCGCATCGCCACGGCCGGCGCGTATCGCCACTTCGGCTACCGCCCCCCCACGCGGACCGATCAGGGCTCCCTGCTCGAGGAGTAGCACGCGGTGCGACCTGGCAGACGCGCCCGGCATGCCCGGCGGGCCGCCGGCTCGTCGCGGGCGTCGCGGGCGTCGCGGGCGTCGCGGGCGTCGCGGGCGTCGCGGGCGTCGCGGGCGTCGCGGGCGTCGCGAACTGATGCGCCCGCTCGTGCGTTCATGTGCCCAAGTCCGTCGCCGATGCCGGTGGCGGTGCGTGTTCATCCTGCAACCCCAACCCCGTGACCGCGACGGGCTTTCGAACCGCCGATTTCGACTACGTGCTGCCGGCGGACCGGATCGCCAGACATCCGGTCGAGCCGCGCGACGCCGCGCGTCTGATGGTCGTCGAGCGCGCCAGTGGCGAGATCCGGCATCTGCATTTCCGCGATCTGCCCTCGCTCATTCCGGCGGGCGATGCGCTGGTGCTCAACACCACCAAGGTGTTTCGTGCCCGGCTCCTCGGGACGCGGAGCAGCGGCGCGCCCGCCGAGGTGCTGCTGTTGCGCCCGATCGATGGGACCACGTTCGAAGCGATGGTGCATCCGGGCGGGAAGCTCAAGCCGGGGCGACACATCCAGGTCGCCGACGGCTTCGACGTCGAGATCCTCGAGGCAACACCGCGACGCACGCGTCTCGTGCGCCTGCACACCACGCTCCCGCTCATCGAAGCGATCGAGCGGCACGGCCATGTCCCGATCCCCCCGTATCTCGAGCGCGCCGACGACGCCACCGACGCCGCGCGCTACCAGACGGTGTATGCGCATCAGGCCGGCTCGGTCGCCGCGCCCACCGCGGGGCTCCATTTCACGGAGCAGGTGCTGCACGCGCTCGCCAGCAAGGGCGTCGAGCGGGTCGACGTCGTGCTGCACATCGGGGCGGGCACGTTCAAACCCGTGCAGCACGATGACCCCGCCGAGCACGACATGCACGAGGAGTGGTACGAGGTCTCCTCGAGTGCCGCCGCCCGGCTCAACGCCGTGCACGCGCGTGGCGGTGCGGTGTGGGCGGTCGGGACGACATGCATGCGGACGCTCGAAAGCGCGGCCGACCCCGATGGCACCGTGCGTGCCGAACAGGCGGAGACGACGCTGTTCATTCGTCCGCCGTACACGTTCCGCGCCGTCGACCACCTCGTCACCAACTTTCACCTCCCGCGCTCGACGCTGATCATGCTCGTCTCGGCGTTTGCGGGGTACGAGTTGACGCGGCACGCGTACGACGTCGCGGTCAACGAGGGATACCGGTTTTACTCGTACGGCGACTCGATGGTGGTGATCTGAGCGTCCGGCGGACGACGGCGGCGCCCCCGTGCGCGCCACACGTCCGCTCCCCGCCGTGGTAGATTTGGACGACACGCGATCCGGGGGCGGCGGGCCGGCCCACCGGCCCGTCCCACGTCCTGCGACGGCCCCGTGTGTCTCACGCGTCGGCGCCCCTGCACGTCCGTGCAGTCCGTTGCGGTCGCCGACTTCGATGCCTTCTCTGCCATGACCGTCTTGCCGTTTCCCGCGTCCCTCGCGCTGCTCCAGGCAGCGGGTGCCAATCAGGTACTCGCGCCGATTTTCATGTATGGCGCGATCTTCGCCATCTTCTATTTCCTCCTCATCCGTCCGCAGCAGCGCCAGCGCAAGCAGCAGGAGGAGCAGGTCCGGCAGCTCAAGCGCGGCGACGAGATCGTCACCGCTGGCGGGATCGTGGGCGAAGTGGTGCACATCAACACCGTCATGAAGGACGGCGCCCCGGTCGTGACCATGGAAGACCGGATCACGATCAAGAGCGGCGAGTCGCGCCTGATCGTCGAGCGCGGCCGCATCGGGCGGGTCATCGGGGCGCCCGCGGTCCAGGGCTGATCCGTGGCACTGCTCGACATCCATGTACTGGGATCGCCGATCCTCAGGCGCGAGACGGAGTTGGTCACGCAGGTGACTCCCGAATTGCGCCGCCTCGCCGATCAGATGTTCGAGACGATGGCGGCCGCCAAGGGCGTCGGCCTTGCGGCCCCGCAAGTCGGACGCTCCGAACGGCTGTGCGTCATCGAGGTCGAGGAGCGACGGCTGGCGCTGTTCAACCCCGAGATCGTGCATCGTGAAGGCGCCGTCCGCTGGGAAGAAGGGTGCCTCTCCATTCCCGAGGTGTTTGCCGACGTCGATCGCGCGGGGCTGGTGCGCGTGCGCGCGCTCGACCTCGAAGGCAACCCGTTTGAAGTCGAGGGGACGGAGCTGCTCGGCGTCGCGCTGCAGCACGAGGTCGATCATCTGCACGGCAAGCTCTTTCTCGATCGGCTCTCGCTGCTCAAGCGGCGCAGTGCGCTCAAGGCCTGGGATCGCGAGCGAGACAAGTATCCGGAGGGGCTGCGTGTGCTTCCGGTGACCGACGTGCGCGAAGGGAGCAGCGCGACCAGCGCCGCGGCGCCCGCGGACGACTGAGCGCGGTTCGCGCGCTTCTCCGACATGCGCATCCTGTTCTGGGGGACGCCGGACTTCGCGGTGCCGCCGCTGCGCGCCCTGCTGGGCGAAGGGTTCGATGTGGTTGGTGTGGTCACGCAGCCCGACAAGCCGCGCGGTCGCTCGCGCTCGCAGCTCGACCCGTCTCCGGTCAAGCAGGTTGCATTGGAAGAAGGGATCCCCGTCTGGCAGCCGGAGCGACCGCGGGGCGATGCCTTCCTCGCCGAGTTGCGCGCGCTCGCGCCCGACGTGTCGGTGGTGGTGGCCTACGGGCATATCCTGCCGCAAGCCGTCATCGACGTGCCGCGCCTTGGCACGCTCAACATTCACGCGTCGCTGCTGCCTGCGCTGCGCGGCGCGGACCCGATCCGTGCCGCGATCAAGCAGGGACTCAGCGAGACCGGCGTCTCGATCATGCGGATGGTGCTCGCGATGGATGCCGGCCCCGTCCTGCTGCGCCTGCCGACGCCGGTCGCCGAAGACGAGACCTACGGTGAGCTCTCCGTGCGTCTCGCCGAACTGGGCGCGCTTGGCATCGTGCAGGCCCTGATGCTCGTCGACGCCGGTCTCGCCGCAGCGGAGGAGCAGGACCACACGCAGGCGACCTTCGCCGGCAAGACCACGCGCGACGATGCACGCATCGACTTCACCCGCTCCGCGGAGCAGGTCGGTCGCATCATCCGCGCGCACGATCCGCGCCCCGGCGCGTTTGCCACGCATCGCGGCGCGGATGTGAAGTGCTTTGGTGCGCGCGTGGCGAGCGTAGAGAGCGCAGCCGCGCTGCCCGGCACGGTGGTCGCGATCGATGGTGCCGGCATGATCGTGCAGTGTGGCGACGGGCGCGTACGCATCACGGACGTGCAGCCTTCGGGCAAGGGGCGACTGACGCCCGAGGCATGGATGCGGGGACGCGGCGTCGCCGTGGGCGACCGCTTCGATGCCTGAGACCCGTCGCGGCGGCGCGCGCGCGCGTCGACCGCTTCGCGTCACACCGACGCGGCAAGCGGCCGCAGCGATCAGCGCGGCGCTGCGCGACGGCGCACTGCTCGACGCGGCGATGGAGCGGCACGCCGATGCCCTCGATCCGCGCGACCGTCGGTGGCTGCAGGAGCTCATCTACGGGTCGCTGCGCCGCCGCGCGGAACTCGACGAATGGCTGGCACCACGGGTGCGCGGCGGGATCGCGCGCGTCGACGCCGATCTCGTCGATCTGCTGCGTCATGGCGTGTATCAGTTGCTGTGCATGGGCAGCGTCCCGCCGTACGCCGCGATCGGCGAGACGGTCGAACTGGCGAAGACGCGCCACGGCATCGGGGCCGGGCAGCTCGTCAACGCCGTGCTGCGGCGCATCGATCGGGAGCGTGACCTGCCGCTGCCGCTCCCGGAGGACCCGAATGACGCGCTCGCGATCACGATGTCGCAGCCGCGCTGGCTCGTGGATCGGTGGGTACGCGCGATCGGCATGGACGATGCGCGCGCACGCCTCGACGCAGCGCGACATGAAGCCCCGATCGTGCTTCGCCCCTTTGGCGTGAGCGCCGAGGTGCTCGAGGAGGAACTCTCGCGCGAGGGGGTGCACGTCACGCGGCACCCCCTCGTCGCCGACAGTCTGGTGCTGCCGCTCGGAACACCGCTTCTGACGCTCGATGCCTTCACCGGCGGTCGCTGCTTCGTGCAGGACCCGGCGGCCACGCTGGTCGCGCACTACGTCGCGCCACCGGCGGACGGCGTCGTGGTGGATCTGTGCGCCGCGCCCGGCGGCAAGGCGCTCGAACTCTCGCAGCACACCGCGCGCGTGATCGCCGCCGATCGCTCACCCGTGCGCGTCGATCGGTTGCTCGTGGGGCTCGGACGCGTGGCCACCGATCGGATTCATGCCATCGTGTGCGATGCGCGCGAGCCCGCGATCGCCCGCGCCGACGTGGTGCTGCTCGACGTGCCGTGCACCGGCACCGGCACGCTCCGCCGTCACCCCGACGCCCGCTGGCGGTTGCGCGTGGCCGACATCGCGGTGATGGCCGCGGTGCAGCGGGAGATCCTCGACGGGGCCGCAGCGGCGGTCGCGCCAGGTGGGCTGCTGGTCTACAGCACCTGTTCGCTCGAACCCGAAGAGAACGATGAGCAGATCGACGCCTTTCTGGCGCGACATCCGGAATTCCGTCTCGAGCCTCCGCCCGGTAGTGTGGTACCCATGACGACGCTCGACGCCGGCCGGCTCCGCGTGCGCCCAGAGCACCATGGTGCAGACGGGGCCTTTGCGGCACGCCTGCGCCGGGCTCGCTGAGACATGCGCCGCCTGTCCCTGCCTCGCGGACTGCCGGCACGCCTGCTCGCGCTCGGTGGCATCGGTCTCGTGCTCGGTGCGCTCGGCGCGAGCGCCATCATGCTCTGGTTGACGCGAGGACCGGTCACTCGCTCGCGCGTCGAAGACGACGCCCAGGCCCGCGCACGCGACCGCGCGGCGGAGAGTGTCGCGGTGATGACCGCACCGGTCGCATCGCCGGGGCCGAGCACCGCCTCGGCGCCAGCACCCGAACCACCGCCGCCCGACTCCGCCATCGGCATCGCGCCGAGCATCGTGGGACTCTCCGAAGGCGCCGCGCGTACGCTGATCGTCGCCGCCGGCTTCGAAGTCGGATCGATCTCCAGTGCTGCGAGCGATCGACCGATCGGGGAAGTGATCGGCACCTTCCCCGAGGCCGGCGAGCGCGTGCCGCTCCCTGCGTCGATCAACCTCATCGTCAGCGGCGGGCCCGCGCCGGCGCGCCCCGATTCGGCGCAGCCGCCGGACACGCTGCACCGCCCCGCGCACTGACCCGCACCGTACATGAAGATCCGGATCGCCCCGTCGCTCCTGAGCGCCGACTTCACCCGACTCGCCGACGAGATCGCGATGTGCGAAGCCGGTGGCGCAGACTGGCTGCACGTCGACGTCATGGATGGCTGCTTCGTGCCCAACCTGACCTTTGGTGCGAAGGTCATCGAGGCGGCGCGGCGGTGCACCAATCTGCCGCTCGACGTGCACCTGATGACGCTCGAGCCGGAGAAGTACTTCGAGAGCTTCGTGAAGGCAGGGGCATCGGTGCTCACGATTCATGTGGAAACGGCGCCGCATCTGCATCGGCAGATCATGCGCATCCGTGAACTGGGCGCGATGGCCGGCGTCACGCTCAACCCCTCGACCCCCCTCGAGAGCGTGCGCGAGGTGCTGGTCGACCTCGACCTGCTGCTCATCATGTCGGTCAATCCGGGCTTCGGCGGGCAGCGCTTCATTCCGCAGGCGATCGACAAGATCGCGCGTGCGCGCGCGATGCTCACGAGTGCCGGCAGTCGCGCGCTGCTCGAAGTGGATGGGGGCATCGCCCGCGACACGATCGCCGTCTGCCACGCCGCCGGTGCCGACACCTTCGTCGCCGGGCAGGCGATCTTCGGAGCGGCCGATCCGCGCGCGGAGATCGCCGCGCTGCGTGTCGCCGCCCTCCCCACGACGTGATGGAGTCCGCCAGTCTCATGGAACGCAAGCGCCAGTGGGGCATCATCGCCGGCATCGTCGCCGTTCTCGGGGCGGTGCTCTACATCATCACCACGCAGGTGGGGAACGTCCCGAAGCCGCTGTCGATCGGTGGCGCGGCGCCACGCTTCACGGCGAACACGCTCACCGGCCAGCCGAAGTCGCTCGATGCGTACAAGGGGCGCGTGGTGCTGCTCAACATCTGGGCCACCTGGTGCGGGCCCTGTCGCGCGGAGATGCCGAGCATCGAAGCGCTGCACAAGGCGTATGCGCCCAAGGGGCTCTCGGTGGTGGCCGTGAGCGTGGACGACGAAGGGCAGGAGCGGCAGATCGCCGACTTCGGCAAGGAGTTCGGTCTCACCTTCGAACTGCTGCACGATGCGCCGGGTGCGATCCAGCAGGCATACCAGACGGCCGGCGTTCCCGAGTCGTTCGTGATCGCGCGCGATGGCACGATTCGCAAGCGATGGATGGGCGCGGAGGATTGGAATTCGCCCGCCAATCGTGCGTTGGTCGAGCAACTGCTCGCCGAGGGCGCCCCCTGAGCGACACCCGTCAGGGCGACACCGCGCCATCCCGACGACTGCTCGGCATCGAGACGTCGTGCGACGAGACCTCTGCGGCGATCGTGCGTGGTACCGCCCTGGGGCCCGCAACGGTGGAGTCGCTCGTCATCCGCTCGCAGGACATCCATGAGCGCTACGGCGGCGTGGTCCCCGAGATCGCGAGTCGCGAGCACCTGACGACGCTCGTCCCGGTGGTGACGCGCGCGCTCGCGGACGCCGGCGCGTCCTGGGAGACGATCGACGGCATCGCGGTCACGCACGCCCCGGGGCTCGTCGGTGCGCTGATGGTCGGCGTGAGCTACGCACAGGGTGTGGGGCTCGCGCGCGGCCTGCCCGTCATTGGCGTGCATCACATGGAAGGGCATCTCTTCGCCACGGCGCTCGAACATGCGGATGCCGTGCCACCCTTCACGGCACTGCTCGTCAGCGGCGGGCACACGCTGCTCCTCGACGTGCCCGCGTGGGGGCACTATCGCCTGCTCGGCCAGACGCGCGACGACGCGGCCGGCGAAGCGTTCGACAAGGCGGCCAAGCTGCTGGGACTCCCCTACCCCGGTGGCCGGCACCTCGAGGCGCTCGCGCGTGACGGCGAGCCGGGACGAGTGCGCTTCACGCCACCGATGCTGCGACGCACGCAGCAGCCCGGCGACGCCGACTACTACGCCTTTTCCTTCAGCGGGCTCAAGACCGCCGTGCTGCTCGCCGTGCGTGAGGCCACGGCCGCCGGGACGCTCGACGTCATGGCGCCACACATCGCGCACGGCTTTCAACACGCGCTGATCACCGCGCTCGTGGAGAAGACGGCCCGCGCGGCGGACGCGCACACGCGCGCGCGCATCGTGCTCGGCGGCGGCGTGGCGGGTAATCGTGCACTGCGCGCCGCACTCGAGGCGCGCGCGGCGCAGTTCGGGGGCGTGGTGTACGCGCCGTCGCCACGACTCGCCACCGACAACGCCGCGATGATCGCGCGCGCGGGACTCTTTCGCTTTGGTGCCGGCGATGAGGGGACGACGCTCAGCGCCGTCGCGACCGCGCCGCTTCCCGGCCTCGAAGCGGTGCCGGCTCCGGGATGAGCCCGTCGAGATAGCGCACGAGCGCCTCGCGTGTCGCCACCAGGAGCGCGGCGCGTTCGTCGCCCTGCGCCTCGGCGCGCAGATAGAGCAGCGCCTGTCCCATCGCCTGCACCACGCGCGCATGCCGCATGCGCTCCTCGGGCGTGAGCACGGGGAATTGCACGAGCATGAGTCGCTCCACGCGCTCGATCATCGTCTCGCGCAGGCGCGCGATGAGGCGACCGGTGCCGTCGGCCTCGCGCGCCTGGCGCGCCGCTTCGAACACATGGCGGAACGCCGGATTGCGATCGTGGAACGCGGCCAGCGGCAGGATCACGCGATCGACGAGCGACCGCACCGTGCTCCGTGAACCGACGTCGCCGAAGGCGACGGCGTAGATCGTCGCGAGTTCGTTGGCGTACCGGGCCGCGAGCGCGGAGACGACGGCTTCGGAGTTGGGAAAGAACTGATAGAAGGAGCCCTTGGCCGTGTTGGCGCGCCGGGCGATGCGTTCGGCGGTGAGTGTCGCGAGCCCGTGCTCGGCGATCTCGATCGCGGTGGCGTCGAGCAGCGCCGAGACCCGGCGTTCGCCGCGTGCCTGCCGTGGCGAGCGCCGCAGACTCTCGGTCGCGCCGTCCGTTTCGGTGATCGCTTCGGGTGGTCGGGCACGTGGCATGCGACCAGTATCCGCCTACCTGCGGCGCGACGCCAATTGCCGGGGGGACTGCGTGACCGCGCCATCGCGCGAGGGCGCCGCCCCGCGTCGGCTCGTCGCTCGCCCGCTCCGCGCCGCGTGCGCTCGTGCCCTCGTGCGCCCGGGCGCCCGGGCGCGGGCGCGAAAAGCTCCGGATTGACCGCGTGAACAGGAGAACGTTACCTTCAAGGTGTCACACGAGAATCATTCTCATCTAGCCATGGCGACTGACACCGTCCCGCTCTTCGCGCAACCGAATACCGTGCGGCCCGCTGCCGACGCGGCCGGGATGCGCGCCTGCTGCCTCGCCGCCTGTGCGGCCGGGAGCCGCGCCACGGTCGTCCGCCTTGGCTGCGACGACTCCGATGCGTGTCGCCTCCGCGCGCTCGGCTTGAATGAAGGGACCACTGTCGCCGTGGTCGACGATCGGCACGGCACGCTGCTCGACGTACGCGGGACCCGACTTGCACTCGGTACGGCCCTGACGGAACGCATCACCGTGCAGCCGCACGTCTGATACCGGCATGCGGCGGGCGAGTCAGGTGCCCGTGGCGGCTCGATGAATTCCGTGCCCACGTCGTCGTTGACCCCGCGCTCACCGTCGGCCGCGCCGACGATACCCGTGCCGCCTGCACGGGTCGCCCTCGTCGGCAATCCCAATACCGGCAAGACCACGCTCTTCAACGCGCTCACCGGCCTCAGGCAGCGCGTCGGGAACTTCGCGGGCGTCACCGTCGAGCGCGTCGAAGGGAGCTATCGCGCCGCAGACGGGCGCTCGGTGGCCGTGCTGGACCTGCCCGGCACCTACTCGCTGGCGACAGCGAGCCCCGACGAGCGCATTGCGCACGATGTGCTCATGCGGCGTTCGGGCGACGGCTGGATCCCCGATGTCGTGGTGGTCGTCGTCGACGCCACGCATCTCGAGCGCAATCTCTTTCTCGTCAGCCAGGTCCTGGAGCTCGGGCTGCCGGTGGTGGTGGCGCTCAATCAGGCCGACGCCGCCGAACGCAGCGGCACGCGCATCGACGTGCCCGAGTTGAGCTTCGCATTGGGTGTCCCCGTGGTGCCTACCGTGGCGACGCGCGGCGAAGGACTCGAGCCGTTGCGTCGCGCCATCGACGATGCGGTACGGCTGCCGCCCCCCGGCCGGCGCTTTGCACTGCCGGCGGCGGTGGCCATGGCCGTTGCACCGCTTGAACTGCAGTTGCAGGAGCACGGACTCTCGCGCGCGGAAGCACAGCTCGAAGCGCTGCGCCTGCTCTCCATCGACGCCACGGAAACGGGCGCATACGATGGCGCCGTGGAGCGCGCGCGTGATGCGCTCCGCGCAGCGAACGAGGAGCCTGGCCAGATCGAGGCATCGCTCCGGTATGCGTGGATCAGCCAGATCGTCACGCGGTGCGTATCGAGCGCCGAACGCCCGTCGCACGCGACGAGTGATCGGATCGACGGGGTGGTGCTGCATCGCGTTATCGGCCCGATGATCTTTCTCGCACTCATGGCGCTCGTCTTCCAGGCGCTGTTCACCTGGGCCACGCCCCTGCAGGACGCGCTCGAGGCCCTCGTCGCCCGCGTGGGGGATGTCGTCACCGCCACACTCCCGGCTGGCGATCTGCGCAGCCTGCTCGTCGATGGAGTGATCGCCGGTGTGGGAAGTGTCGTGGTGTTCCTGCCGCAGATCGCGATCCTGTTCACCTGCATCGGCGTGCTCGAGGACTCGGGCTACATGGCGCGCGCCGCGCTCCTGATGGACCGCGTGATGCGTCGCGTGGGGCTGCACGGGCGCAGCTTCATCCCGATGCTCTCCGGGTACGCCTGCGCGGTGCCCGCGATCATGGCCACACGCACGATCGGCGAACCCAAGGACCGCCTCGCGACCATCATGGTTGTGCCGCTCATGAGCTGCTCGGCGCGACTGCCCGTGTACACGCTGCTCATCGGCGCGTTCATCCCCGCGACGATGCTCTTCGGCAGCGTCTCGCTGCAGAGTCTCACGCTGCTGGCGATGTATCTCCTGGGCACCCTCGCCGCGCTCGCGGCGGCGGCCGTGTTCAAGCGCACGCTGCTCAAGGGCCCGGTGCGCCCCATGATCCTCGAGCTGCCGCCGTACCGGTGGCCCAGTCCTCGCGCGCTGCTGGTGACCGTCGCACAGCGGTGCCGCCTGTTTCTGCGGCGCGCGGGCACGGTGATCCTCGCGCTGTCGATCGTACTGTGGGCACTCGCCACGTGGCCCAGGCTCCCCGTGGACCCCGCACGCTCCGACGCCGCGCAGCGTGAGCTCGCGCTCGAGCACAGCGCGCTCGGCCGCATTGGCCGAGCGATCGAGCCGGCGGTCGCCCCGCTCGGCTTCGACTGGAAGATCGGCGTCTCGATCGCGGCGTCATTCGCGGCGCGCGAAGTGTTCGTCTCCACGATGGGCACCATCTACGGGGTCGGCGGCGATGACGGCGATACCGCCAAGCTCACCACCGTGCTGCGCGCCGAGCGTCGCGCCGACGGCACGCCGGTCTACTCGCTGCCGGTGGCACTGTCGCTGCTCGTCTTCTACGTGTTCGCGCTGATGTGCATGAGCACCATCGCCATCACCGTGCGCGAAGCGGGAGGCGGCGCGGTGGGATGGCGATGGGCGGCGCTGCAATTCGGCTACATGCTCGCGCTGGCGTGGGGTGCGGCGTTCGTCACGTATCGCGTGGCCATGGTACTGAGCGGAGGGACGAACGCATGACGCTGCAGACCTGGCTCGCCCTCGCGGTGGTCGCGGTCGCTGGCGCGGTGATCGCGCGCCGCGTGTGGCGCACCGTACGCGGACTGCGCGCCGCCACCCAACAGACGGCGGCGTGCGGTGATGGATGTGGCTGCGCGGCGCCGACATCGGCGACCACGTCGTCCACGCTCGAGTGGGACGAGGTCGCGCCGTCGACGACCCGCGCACGCGCGCCGCGCTGAGCGGCTACGCCGTTCCGCGGCGCCAGGGCATGCGCCAGCGCGAGGAAGCGGGCGCGTCGCGCACACTGAGCGCATCGACCACGGCGGGAAGCACATCGCGCACAGCGGCTGCCCCATGAATCGCGTGGTCGCGCCACGCACGCCAGTGCCGGCAGAGTTCATCGGGCGGCGACTGCTCGACCACCAATGCATGTGCGTCGAGCGATGACCCACGCGCCGCGAGCGGCGCCAGCGCATCATCGAGTCGCGCGCGCCGCGCGCGGCCGGCCGGCGTATCGCCCGCGTCGGCGGTGAGGGTGGCGCGCGTGGTCTCGAGCGCGGCGGTGTAGGCGGCGGTCGCGCGACGCACCGCGGTCGGTATATCCGCCGGTTCGAGCAGTGCGCGACGCAGCGCGACCCATGGTGCGACCAGCGCACCCCACGCGCGCTGCGTGGTGAGGTCCGCATCGAGTGGCGCACGCGTGGCGCGCAGCAGCTCGGGTGGCGCAAAGAGCACGCGTGCGAGCGCGCCGCCGAGCGACGTTGCCTCGGGACCCACGCACTCGATCACGTCGCCCCCGGCAAGAAACACGGCGCACTCCTCACCACGCACACCCACCCCGTCGATCTGCTCGTAGCGCACGCGCCGGAGCTCTCGCGTGGTCAGATCGGTGAAGTGCACGGCTTCCTCCGCGAGGGCGATCGTCTGCTCGTCGCCTGCCGCTGTCCGGGCGAGCGGGACACCAGCCATCAGCCCGCGAACGCGTGCGGAGAACGTGGTCACCGCACTCACCGGTGGCCGAGGATCGCCGCCGTCACCGCCGGCACGTCGTCGAGCGCATCGAACACGGCCACGGGAGCATGCGCCGCGAGTGCGTCATGCGTGAAGCGACCGGTCGTCACGCCGATGGCGCGCGCACCGATCGCGGCGCCGCACGTCATGTCCGCCGGCGTGTCTCCGATGATCACCAGCGCCTCGCCGGCAACGGGCCGCCCGAGGAGGGCCTCTGCGCGCGCCTGCGCGATCGCGGGCAGTTCGGCGCGCACTTCATGATCGGAGCCGAACGCACCCACCACGAAGCGCGAGCGCCCGATGCCGGTAGCCTCGAGCTTCGCACGCGCCCCAGGCTCCACATTGCCCGTCAGCAGTCCGACGATGGTGCGCGGTTCCCGCGCAAGCGCATCGAGCAGCGCGACCACGCCGCGATGGACCACGTGCGCGGCACGCGTGGCCTCGAGTTCCAGCGGCAGCCGCTCGAGGTAGCGCGCGATCACGCGCTCGAGCCCGTCATCGATCCACGCATCGTCGTGGCCGAGGGCGCGCAACTGCTCGCGCACGATCTGTCGATCGGTCTTGCCGTCGTAGCGGTAGCCGTCGACGCCCGGCACGCCATATGTCGTCGTCATGGCGTACTCCATCGCGCGTCGTCCGGCACCATCGGTCGAGAGCAGCGTGCCGTCGATGTCGAAGAGCACAACGTGCGGCGTCATCCGTGCCGCGCCCCGAGCGCCGGCGCGAGCGCGGCGGCGGTACGCGCCGCGCGCGGGCGACGCGAGACGGCCAGTCCACCGAGAATCGCCGCCATCCCGATGAACTGCCACCGCGTGGGCACTTCGCCCAGCGTGCCCCACGCCACGAGAAACGCGACGATCGGCTGCAGGTTCGCGTACATCGCCGTGCGTGTGGGTCCGAGGCGCTGGATCCCCGTGTACCAGAACAGATAGGCGATCACCAACGCGCAGAGGCCGGAGTACGCGACGGCGCCCCACACGGTGCCCGGCACACGCGACCATTCCATCCGCAACAGGTCGGGCAACGCCATGATCGCGAGCACCACGGCACCGCTCGTCATCGTGGCGGCGGAGAGATAGATCGGGTGGGCCTCGTCGGTGAGCGGCTTGAGCAGCACGGTGTAGACGGCCCATGCGAGTGCGCCAAGCAGGACGAGCCCGATCCCCTGGAGCGTGTCGACGCGCGTGGGGTCGTGCGTCGCGCTGATGACCACGCAGGCGACGCCCACGAGCTGCAGCGCGATGCCCAGCCAGCCGATGCGATCGATCCGCTCGACACCGCGCACGCGGCCGATGAGCGCGACGAAGGCGGGACCCGAGGCGAAGATCAGCGACGCCGTGGCCACGCGCGTACCGGAAAGCCCGAAGATGAAGGCGAGCTGATAGAGACCATTGCCGAGCACGCCCAGCGCGAAGAGCCGCCGACGGATCGGGGGTGGCGGCGCCGTCACGGACGCGCTGCGCATGACGCCCCAGATGCCCCACAGCGCCGCCGCCGCGAGCACCACGCGCAGCCCGTTGTAGGCAAGGGGGGAGAGCTGCGTCGTGCCGAACTTCACGACGCTGTAGTTGATCCCCCAGATCGTGGCCATCGCCAGGAGCCCGAGGTCGGTAAGCCCGAACCCGGGACGCGACGCGGTCGACACGTGTGACACGCGCGCCAAGCTAGGCGATCGCCCCCTCGGCGTGTAGCTTGGCGCATGGACGTGTCCTTCGCGCTCTTTGCCGACGCCGCGAATCTTTCGCAGGAAGGCAAACTCAACATCCTCGGCGTCTTCGATGCCGTGCACGTGCAGGCGCTTCCCGCCGTGCACCCGCGCGCCACCATCGTGGTGCGCCTCAAGGGGCAGCACGGGGATGGCGGCATGCACACCATCACGCTGCGCTGGACCAATCCGCGCGGCGACGTGCTCTGGCAGTCCGATGCCGATCTGCAGTTTGCCGATCCGCCACCGGGCGCGACCGAGGCGGATCTCCCCGTGGTCGGCTCGGTGGACCTGCCGATCGACAGCGGTGGCGTCTTTCACCTCGCGATCGTGTTGGACGGCGCCGAGCGCGTGCGCGTGCCGCTGCATGTGCACGTCGGTCAGCCGACGCCCATCGCGCCGATGCGCGGGATGGTCAGCTAGTCCGCACTACCCCGCGACCGGGTCGGCCAATCCCGGTACGCCATCGCGCCCCACGGCGGTGCGCACCGCGCGCTCGATCGCCTCTTCGAGCGCCGCGACCGCCAGCGCTTCGAGCACCACCGCCGACGCGACGGCCCCCACCGGCGGGCAGAGCGCAAAGACCACATCGCCGTCGAAGGTGGTGCCGCACGGCGTGATGCGACGATAGAACGCCGCCGTGGCCGCCTGCGCCATCTGCTGCAATGCCACGCGCGAGACGCTCGCGTTCACCGCAACGACGGCGAGTGTGGTGTTGCGCATCATGCCATCGGGCGGCGCAATGGTGGCCTGCGCGAAGCGCTGCGGCGGCCCCTCGGACGATGCGCGCACGATCGCTGCCGTGTCCGCGAACTCGTCATGATCACTGCGAGCGCCCGCGATGATACGCCCGTCGGCGTCGCGCACATCACCGTAGGAGTTGACGACGGCGAGTGCCACTGCCGTGAACGCACCACTCGACGCGCTGCCGCAGCCGACGCCCCCCTTCATCGCGTGCTCGACCCCGAGTCCGCGCCCCACCATCGCACCGGTGCCCGCCCCCACCGACCCTTCGAGCGGCATCGCCGTGGCCGTGTCACACGCCTGATAGGCCATCGCCGGCGTCGGCCGCGCGCGGAAGCTGCCCAGCGGTGCGAGGTCAAAGAGCACGGCCGCCGGCACGATCGGCACCACACCCGCACCGACCACGAAGCCGCGGCCCTTCTCCTCCATCCACTGCATGACGCCTGCGGCGGCATCCAGGCCGTAGGCGGAGCCACCGGAGAGCAACACGGCATCGATGCGGTCGACGAGATGCTCGGGCCGACAGACCGCGAGTTCGCGCGTGCCGCTCGCCCGGCCGATCAACGCGGCGCTGGCGCGCATGCCGCCGGCGGCGGCGCGAATGACCGTACAGCCGGTGGCCCCCTCATGGTCGGTCGCGTGTCCCACCACGAGACCAACCTTCTGCCACGGCGTCTCGGGCTCGGCGGTGCGTCGTGCGGTGGTGCGCAGCGCGGGCGTCGTCATGCGGGGAGACTACACTCGCGAGCGACGAGGCGGCACACCCCGGGTCAGGTCGTGATCGCGTCCACGACGATGACCGCGCCACCGTGCGGATGCGGCGATACGCTGATCGCCAGCGGCGCACCGCCGCGACCGGGAACGGTCGTGCCACGCTGCGGCTGGCTCTCGCGCAAGGCGGCGGTGATGGTGGGCTCCATCCACAGCGGGTCATCGACGCCGAGCACCAGCGTCTCGAAGCGGCGCCCGAGCGCCTCGAGCGGCACCGTCACTCCGGCGAGATCGAGCCCGCGCGTGTTGCAGCGGACGATCCGGTGCTCATCGTCCAGCACGAACACGCCCGACGCGATCGCATCGACGGCGGCCCGCCATTCGCGCGTCGCCTGCTCGACGGCCTCGAACAGCTTGGCGTTGACGATCGCGACGGCGACGAGGTCGGCCAGTCGGTGCAACACACGCGCATCCGCATCCTCGAAGGGCAGCGTCCGGTTGACCACCACGAGCGTGCCCACGCTCCCCGCATCGGTGGTCAGCGGCACGATCACCGCACGCTCGACGATGTCGAGTTCGCGAATCGTCGCATGCGCCCGCGGGTCGGCAGCGGTGTCGTTGACGATGACCGGCACCTGCCGGCGCAGCGCATCGCCCATCAGGCTCGAGGCGATCGGGACATGCACCCCCGCCAGCAGGGCGACGGTGCCGTGCACGGCACGCACGTTCAGGTAGGCGCCTTCACGCAACGCGATGAACGCCCCG
>JALOPS010000236.1 GCA_025453745.1 Gemmatimonadaceae bacterium | reverse complement strand
ATCATTGCGAATGGCACGGCATCGCCGCGTGCCAGCCAGCTCTCCCACGACATCGCATCGTCCGCGAGCGCGACGGCGGGGCCAGCAACCACGCGACGGACCGACGGCAACTGATGCCGCACCTGGCGCACGGTAGCCAATTGCGCGACATGTCCAACCACCAGCACCACTGCGGCGGCGTCCTGCACGACCTCTTCCACCTGCACGGCGGCGGCGGATGGATAGAGCCCGACACTCACGGCTCCAGCGAGCAGGATCCCCATCTCCATGATTGGCCAGAGCGGCGTATTCCCCGCGAGGATCGCCACGCGATCACCGGCCGACACGCCGTCGGCAATGAGCGCTGCCGCCACGCGGTGTGCCGTGCGACCCCACGCGTCGAATCGCCACACCTCACCCTCGAGCGTGGAGAACGCGATGGCCTCAGGATGTGCAGCGACCCGCGCGAGGAAGCGATGCGGAATCAGCGCGGTGGACGTCATGCCGCACGCTCCCGCCACTCGAGAGCAACGCACCCCATCGCCAGCCCTGCGCCTGAGCCGGTGAGCACGACGAGTGCACCGTCGCGCACGCGGCCCGCACGCCGCGCGTCGTGCAACACCATCGGCAGACACGCCGACCCCGTGTAGCCAACACGATCCATCATCGTCGGAGCCTTGGACATCGGCGCGTCGAGCGTGTGCATCACGGTTTCGATGGTCGATCGATTGACCTGCGTCCACAGCCAGCAATCGACGTCGTCGGTCGACCGGCCGATGCGGCTCAGCACCGAGCGCACGATGCGGGGCCATCCGTCCTCGTTGATCGATGCCGGATACTTCCGCACGAAGCGGAGATGATTGCGGTACCCGTCGGCGACCACCTCCGCCGTGATCGGCTCGCGCGTGCCGCCGGCGAAGATGCCCATATCGTCGCACCACCGGCCGTCGGCGAAGAGTTCCGACGCAAGCACGCCCGGGTGCGCGGCCCGCTCGACGACCACCGCGCCCGCCCCGTCGGCGAAGATGGTCGCGGTCTTCTTGTCGCGGGGATCGAGGTAGCGACTCATGGCATACGCGCCCACCACCAGCACGCGCTGGTAGCGCTCGTCCGCGCGCACGTACTTCCAGGCCGCATCGAGCGCGGTCACGAAGCCCGCGCACCCGGCGTTCATGTCGAACGTGCCGGCACGCGTGAGCCCGAGGCGGCCATGCACCACGCTGCTCGTGGCTGGGGAGACGTACTCCGGCGTATCGGTGGCCACGATGAGGAGATCGATGTCTTCGGGGGCGCACCCGGCATCGGCCAGTGCGTCGCGCGCGGCCGCGGTGGCCAGCGTGGCCGTCGACTCGTCGGGCAAACACCATCGACGTTCACGAATACCCAGCGTGCCTTCGACGAACGGTGCGATGTTTTCACCCAGCCGCGCGGAGAGCTCGGCGTTGGTCACCACGCGGCCGGCGAGTGCGATGCCGGTGCCCGTGATGGCAGCGTGCACACCGGTCATGCCGCCCGCCGTGGCGCGGGCCCGCTCGTGCCGCGTGCGGCGAGCGAGACGGCGAGCGGTTGCCTCGGACGTCGCGCCACCCCCGGGGTGCGCAATTCGTCGAGCAACAACCGGGCGGCACGCGCGCCGAGTGCGCGCGCGGGTACCGACACGGTGGAGAGTTCCGGTGTCACCAGGCGCGCCATCTCGATGTCATCGCAGCCCACGAGCGAGAGGGCCTCGGGCAGGCGCACACCGGCGAGCGCGCATGCCTTGTGCGCACCGAGTGCGAGCAGGTCATTGGCGCAAAACACCGCCGTCGGCCGCGCGGCACCTGCGAGCAACGTGCGCATCGCGCTCTGGCCACCCGCAATGGTCGCGGGCGTGCGCCGCCACCACGCCGTGCGCAGTTCCACACCGGCCCGTCGCAACGCGGCCGCGTACCCGCGTTCGCGCATGCGCGCGCTCCACACGGGGTCTGCCGGACCGAGAAAGCCGAACTCCCGGTGTCCCAGTGCGAGCAGATGTTCCGCGACCAGTTCGCCAGCGCGTGCGGCATCGGTGACGACACCGGGGAGTGCCGCGACGGGCTCATCGACGAGCACCACGTTGAGTCCGTCGAGCGCATCCGCATGGAGTTCACTCGCGCCGGCCGCATCGATGAGCAGCCCGTCGACCTGTCGGCCGCGCAGCATTTCGAGATGCTGCTGCACGGGTGTGCGTCCCTGCTCACACAGGAGGACCGCATAGCCCGCCTCTGCCGCGACGCGTTCGGCGCCGCTGACGACATCGACGAAGAAGGGGTTGCGCAGATCGGGGACGAGGACGCCGATGGCGAAGGAGCGACCGCGCACCAGCGCGCGCGCGAGGACATTGGGGCGATAGCCGAGGGCGTGCGCGGCATCGACGACGCGCTGACGCGTTGCGTCGGCGACGCGGGCGGTGGGATTCGCCGAGAGGACGAGCGAGGCCGTGGGCTGCGAGACGCCCGCATGGCGGGCAACATCGCGGACCGTGACCGGGCGGGAGGGAGGCCGGCGGGGCACGCTGCTAATACGTATTGGCACCACGGCAAAGTCAAGGGCGGCATGAGGAACGCACCCACCCAGCCGCCCGGCCGCACGGCGCCGCACCCTCGGCGACGCCAAGTGCCCTCGAGAGGATTCGAACCTCCGACCAACGGTTTAGGAAACCGCTGCTCTATCCAACTGAGCTACGAGGGCGATGCAGGAGTATCACCCGTTTCGGTCCGTGCGAGCAACGCGCCGCTTGCCCCCCGATGGTCGGCGTGGGAGTCTTCCTCACGCTCCCTCCTGAGGCGCATCGACGCCCCGCTTCCTGCCCGCCGCCCGCATGAAGATCCCTTCCCTGCTGCTCCGTCAGCTCTACACGTTCGGCTCGCTCACTCAGACCGAAGGGGGCATTCGCCTCGGCCTCAAGAACCGGCTGAGCGACGCCACGCTGACCGGCCTGTGGCGGCTCTCGATCGGCGACGTGGACGTGCCCTTGAGCCAGATCGAAATCGACCTGGGCGACGGACGTCGCATCCCCGCACCGGCGCTCTCCGCGATGGCGCCCGCGGCGTTTCCGCTGCGACAGGTGGCGGTGCTGCATGCGCGAGACGTGCGTCTGCCGCAGGGGACGCATGACATCGTGCTGGGCTTCGATGCCACGCCCTTCGGCAAACTCGAAGTGAAGGTGAAGGATGCCGTGGGGCGTGAGGCCCCGTCGCAGCCGCGCCTGCCGCGGGCGGCGGGTGACCCTGCCGCCGACTACTCGCGCGAGATCGCCGCCGAGCGGCGCGCATTCGTCGAACGCGCCACGAACAGCACGCTCGAGCACGTCGGCCACTACTCGTTCGATCCCGCACGGCTGCAGGGCAACATCGAGTCGTTCGTGGGCGTCGCGCAGGTGCCCATCGGGATGGCGGGGCCGCTGCGCGTGAACGGGGAGCACGCCCAGGGCGACTTCTTCATTCCATTGGCGACGACCGAAGGCACACTGGTCGCGTCGTACAATCGCGGCATGAAGGTGCTCAATCTCGCCGGTGGCGTGACGACCACGGTGAGCGACGATCGGATGCAGCGGGCCCCCGTGTTCATCTTCGACAGCGCCCGTGAGGCGCGCGATTTCAAGCACTGGGTCGACGAACACATGGTGGATGTGCGTCGCGAGGCGGAGGCGACCTCGAGCATCGCCAAGCTGCTGGAGATCGACTTCTACTTCGCCAACAAGTTCGCCTTTCTGCGCTTCAACTACGCCACGGGCGACGCGGCCGGGCAGAACATGGTCGGTCGGGCCACGTTTGCGGCGTGCAGTTGGATCCTCGAGCACAACACGAGGATCCGGAAGTTCTTCCTCGAGTCGAATCTGGCGACAGACAAGAAGGCGTCGCAGGTCAACGTCATGCGGACGCGCGGCAAGCGCGTCACCGCGGAAGCGACGATCCCGCGCCAGGTGCTCCAGGAGCACATGCGCGTGGAGCCTGCCACGCTCGTACAGCACGCGGGCGTCGCCAATGTGGGTGCCTTTCTCTCCGGGGCGAACAACAACGGACTGCATTCGCCCAACGGCATCA
This sequence comes from Gemmatimonadaceae bacterium, assembly GCA_025453745.1. GTDB lineage: Bacteria > Gemmatimonadota > Gemmatimonadetes > Gemmatimonadales > Gemmatimonadaceae > JALOPS01. The sequence goes on along the minus strand of JALOPS010000236.1, from coordinate 2,538 downwards.
CCGCGCTGTTCATCGCCACGGGGCAGGATGTCGCCAACGTGTCCGAGAGCTCCGCGGGCATCGTGTACGTGGACCTGACGCCGACGGGCGATCTCTATCTCTCCATCACGATCCCGTCGCTCATCGTGGCGACACACGGCGGCGGCACGGGGCTCGCCACGCAGCGGGAGTGCCTGAGCATGCTGGGCTGCGTGGGGCGCGGGACGGTGAACAAGTTCGCCGAGATCGTCGCCGGTGTCGTGCTCGCCGGCGAGCTCTCGCTCGCGTCGGCGATCTCGTCGTACGACTGGGTGTCCTCGCACGAGCGTTACGGCCGCAATCGCTGAGCCGATGACGCGCACCGGCGACCACGTACCTGATGTCCCGGCGCGGCGACGCGACGTGGCCGCCGGCGTGCTCGACGCGGAGACGCCGTCTTCGTCCACCGGTGCAGATGTCGCGGAACCACCGGAGTTCGCCGTCGCCGAACCCATGCGACCGCAAGGGCTCGTGCGCCGCTTCGTCACCACGCAGCGGCATCTCATGGGCCTTGCCTTGGGCGGCCTCGCGGCGCACGTGCGGGCGCGACGTGCGGAGGGTGGTGGCGGTCTCGGCTTCGCGCTCCTGCGCGCCACCGCGTGGCTCACGCGTCCCTTGGTGGCGCGCGATCTCGTCGATCTCCCCTTCCCGGTCCAGCTTCGTCGCCGGCTCGAACGACTGGGACCGACCTACATCAAGCTCGGACAGATCCTTTCGCTGCGCGAAGATCTGTTGCCGACGAGTGTGACGGACGAACTCAAGAACCTGCTGAGTCGTCTGCCCGCGGTACCGTTCGACGCGATCACCGAGATCATCGAGCACGATCTCGGTCGCCCCGTTGGCGCGATGTTCTCGTACATCGAAGCCAGGCCGCTCGGGTCGGCGTCGATTGGCCAGACGCACCGTGCCATCACCGTGGAGGGCGACCCGGTGATTCTCAAGGTGCTCAAGCCGGGCACCCGGGAGCTGCTCGAACGCGACGCCGTGCTGCTGCGCGGGCTCGGCACGGTGCTGCAGCTCGTGCTCGAGCGGTATCAGCCGCGGCGCATCATCGGCGAGTTCGTCGACTACACGCTGCGTGAGGTCGACCTGCGCCGCGAGGCGGACAACGCGGAGACCTTCGCGGCCAACTTCACCGATGAGCCGGATATCGTCTTTCCGGCGATCTTTCGCGAGTACAGCGGGCGCTCGGTGTTGTGCATGGAGTTCTTCAACGGCTTTCCGCCGGACGCGCCGCAGGCCGCCACACTGACCGACGCCGACCGCGAGCGGCTCGTCGATCTCGGCGCATCGGCCATCATCCGGATGCTCTATCGCGACGGCTTCTTTCACGCCGATCTGCATCCGGGCAACCTGATGGTGCTGCCCGGCCCCAAGTGCGGTTTCATCGACCTGGGCATGGTCGGACGCCTCGACGACGAGATCCGCCGGACGCTTCTGTACTACTACTTCGCGCTCGTCACTGGCGACGCCGACAACGCGGCACGCTATCTCGCGAGCGTCGCACAGCCCGGGGGCGACGGGGACCCACATGGCTTCCGACGCGAAGTCGCGGAGATTTCCCGTCGCTGGCACCGCTCGGCGAACTTCAAGGATTTCTCGCTCGGGCAGCTCATTCTCGAGTCGGTCGCGCAGGGTGCGCGCTTCCGCATGTACTTCCCCGTCGAGCTCGTGCTGATGGTCAAGGCGCTCGTCACGTTCGAGGGCGTCGGCAACGTGCTCCTTCCGGGCTTCGACGTCGCCGAGGTCTCCAAGCGGCACATTCGGCGCATCTTCATTCAGCAGTTCAGTCCGCTGCGCTTCATGCAGGAAGGCGTGCGCGGCGCACCGGATCTCATCGACGCCGCGGTCAAGTTGCCCCTGCTGATGACCGAAGGGCTGCGCGTGCTCGAGCACACCGCACGGCGGACCACGCAGAACCCGCTGGCGGGGATGCGCGCGTCGGTGATGGGCGGCTTCTGCATTCTTGGCGGCGCGGTGATCGCGGCGCTCAAAGGACCCGTGTGGCTGGCGGGCGTCCTGTTTGCCGTCGGCGTGATCATCGCACTGCGCCGCGGGAACTGAGCGGTGGGCCACACAGCGCGAGACGACGCGGGGTCGGCCCCCTACGAACCGTTCGAGCCAGACTACTACCGCGCCGTGGACGACGCCTTCTTCGGCGCGATCGTCGACGACTACTTCCGCGGCGAGCTGCATGGCGTCTCGCATGTGCCGGACCGCGGCCCGGTGATCCTGGCCGCCAACCACAGCGGGACGGCCTTTCCGTACGACGCGATGGTGCTCGACGTGCTGCTCTGGCGACGCGAAGGGATGGATCCGCGACGCAAGATCCGCACGGTGTACGAGAAGGAGCTGACGATGACGTGGTGGATGCGTCCCTTCGGCATCGACAACTTCTGGCGCCGTGGCGGCGGCGTGGACCTGACGTTCGACAACTTCGATCGGCTGCTCGCACGCGGGGAGCGCGTGCTGTACTTCCCCGAAGGCGTGCCCGGGATCGGCAAGGGCTTCCAGAAGCGC
>JALOPS010000235.1 GCA_025453745.1 Gemmatimonadaceae bacterium | reverse complement strand
CGTCACCCGGCGCCGGATCCCCGAGGCGACCGCTCGGCTGAGCCATCGCACGACGTCGCCATTGCCCGGGACGCGGTAGATCTTCCGTCGTCCTGCGTAGGGCTCGGCAGGCAGCTGCGGCAGCACCGACGGGGCGACGGCATGGAGCTGCCAGAGCCGGAGGAGCAGGAGCTCGCTCGTCCCCCAATACGGCGCCAAGCGGTTGCGGGCGGCCGACAGGCCCGCTTCGGTGGGATAGGTGCCTCGCGCCAGCACGTGGCCACCATCGAGCTCCGACGTGAGACGCTGCAGGACAGCGCCCGTGTGCGGGTGCGACTCGATCAACTCCCACAGTCCCGGGGGGGTCCCGCGCACACGTCGGTTGTCCCCATGATGGAATGACCAGATGCCGTGACGCGCGACCTCGAGCACCTCGCCATCAAGGATGCCGAAGCCGAAGCGGACGAGGACGTCGAGGTCGAGGCGTCTCAGCGTGTCGATGGCAGGCGCGGGAAATCGCTGGCGGAAACCGTGCCGCTCCGGCTCCACGACCACTTCGGACAGCTTTTCGAGGAGCGCGGATGCATCGACGAGCGCGAGTGGGTCGTGCATCGCCCGAACGTGACGACGGTCCCACCGCGTGTACAGCGCGTAGGCGAGCCGCTTGCGCATCGGCGCGCGGAGCCATCGCAGCCCTCCCCTGCCAGCGGCCACGGTGCCGGACGCGGCGCCGTTCCGGACAACGCAGCACACGTCGACATATGGCGAGCGTCGCAGCGCGGCCAGCTGCTCCGCGAAGATGCGATACAACTGCGAGCTGTCGACCATGATGCCGACCCGGACGGGGGGCCTGGCAGGGGCGGCGACCTGCAGCAACGGCTCCAGGAACCGGCTGGGCGTGTGGCACGGATCGCCCCGCTGCACCGAGGCGTCGATGCGCTCCCGACCGCCCATGGAATGCGGCGTCAGCGCGGCGCCTGCACGCCGGCGACCGCTGCGACGGGTCGGACCGCCCGCGCCTCGACGCCGATGCCCCCGTCGCGCACCACGATGTCGCTCAGGCCCGCCCGCTCGAGGGTGCGGCGAAGCGCCGGCGCATCGGTGGGATGCTTGTACCAGTCGGTGAGGGCATCGTGCGAGTCCAGGGCCGCCCATTCGCGCTGCTGAGCCGGCGAGAGCTCCGGCATGTCGCGATGGTAAGTGATGAGCGGGCTGACACGGGTCAGCGCGAACCACAGCGCACGGTTGCCCGCACACATGGCGTGCAGTGGCAGGAACAGGGCGGTGAGCCGCTCCACCAACGGAAGCGCTCGCCCTGGTGGCAGGCGCTTCAACAAGCCACGGTAGACGGGCTTGAGCGACGCATAGCCCACCTTGTCGCGCGAGTACTGGTCGACGACGAGCACACCGCCCGGCCGGAGCTGCGCCACCAGCGCGGCGATCGTCCGTACGGGATCGGGCGTGTGCTGCAGGACGCCGATGCACATCACGAAGTCGAACTGGCCACCCTCGAACGGGAGATCGGTGATGTCTGCGCGCACGACCGCGTGCCGATCGGAGATCGGGAAATTGGCCGCATTCGCCACCACCGCCTCGGAGAGGTCGACGGAGACCACGCGCGCCCGCTCGCCGAGGAGCACCTCGGTGAAGCGCCCGGCACCACATCCCGCTTCGAGCACGAGCGCGTCGGGCAGCTCGCCCCAGTGCGCATCGCCCACACAGCGCCGTAGACGCGTCCGGCTGATCGGCAGCCCGGTATACGAGTCGAGCTGGGTCCTGCGATAGCGTTGCCACTGGCGGCCGAAGGCATCGGCGTAGCCGGCGCCACCGACAGCGCGAATCACGCCGTCCGGAGCAATCGGGTAGCACGACGGAACACCGACCGTATCGCCGGATTGCCGCGCATCTGCCTCGCCGCGAGTTCGCCATCGCAGCGCATCGTGAAGGCAGTCACTGGCGGGGGGAGCCGACATGACTCGAGGGTCTCACCGTGGGAAGGATGGTGCGAGTCTACCCGGGCCGCTCCGTCGCGGCACCGCGAATCGGCGCGCGCGCCGCCCGGTGACGACCGGCGGAGGAGCAGAGACACGCGCACCGCCGCGGGCCGCTAGAATCCTGTCGCGCGCCGCGATCAGTCCGAGCAGGCCGTACAGGTGATAAGCGTAGGCGTGCGAGAGGAAGAAGGCAGCGACTGCAAAGCCCGCCAGCGCACCCACGTACTCGGGCTCCGCGCCATCGGACCTGCGCGCGATGCGGTGCGCCGCCGCAAAGCCGGCCGCAAGCATACTGACGAATATGAGGAATCCGGGCACGCCGTTGTCGACGGCCGCCTGCAGGTAGGCATTGTGGGGTGCGGTCCATCGCCCGACACGGCCCTGCTCCTCGAGATAGCGTCCTTCGCGCGTATCGAAGTTTCCGAGGCCGACACCGAGCAGCGGATCCTGCCGCACATAGATGAGCCCGCGCTTCCAGATGTTCTGACGCCCGCCATACTCCGTCGCGTTGTAGTCCTGTTCGCCACGGGCGAGCGCACTCATCTTGTCTCGATACGACTGCGGGGCACCAAACCATGCAGCCACGAGCACGGGAATCGCGAGCATGACGAGGCCCACGCGCGTGCGCATGCGGAGATAGAGGAGCAACGTCGCCAATCCGACGAGCAGGGCAAGCGTGCCACCGCGAGATCCCGTGCGCACCACGGCGGCGCAGAGCAACCCGAACACCGCGAACGCCGCGACCCGTGCACCCGCGCCTTGTCGCAGCGCCGTGACGAGCGCGAAAGGCGCGGACATCGCCATCACCGCCGCGAGATCGTTGGGATCCAGCGAGTACGAGACGGAGTAACGCTCGCCGACCCCTCGCCCGACGATGAACAGTGCGAAGGCGAGCAGCGTCGCGAAGGCGAGGAAGCCCTTGCGGAGGCGGGCGAAATGGTGCTCGTCGGGACGCACCAACAGGATGCCACCGACCACCACGGTGCAGAACACCAGGTTCTGCAACGCCTCGATCGAGTGGCCGCGCCAGATCGAGGTCGGGATCGTGAGGGCACCCCAGCCAAGGAATGCGAGCGTCAGAGCGAAGATACGGCTCCGCACGACCGCCACGAGCGCGGGGATGCTCGTGCCGACGAGAACGGCAATCGTCCCAGCCCCACCCGCCACCAGGACCGGCCGGAGTCGCGCAAGGGGGGGCCACGTCTCGTGCAGGCGGAAGACGATCACGCCGAGCATCATCAGCACGACCCACACCGCTGTCCCACCATACTCGCCTGGCAGCGCCGTCAAGGCCGTATGGGTGCCGGACGAAACGCTGGATCCGGGCGCGCGACGCGCATGCGCCGCACTGCGGTGCACGGTCAGTGGGCTCCCTTGCGACCGATCATGACGGGCACGGTGCGGAGCATGATTGCGAGATCGTGCCAGATGGATCGATGGCGGATGTACTCCAGGTCGAGCGCGACCTTGCGCTTCACGTCGTCGATCGATCTATCGTAGGCCTGATTGATCTGTGCCCATCCTGTGATGCCGGGGCGCACGCGCTGCCGGATCTGGTAGTCGTCGATCTGGCTGCGCAGGGCCAGGAAGATGCTCGGACGCTCAGGACGCGGGCCGACAATGTTCATGTCGCCCGTCAGCACATTCCAGAGTTGCGGCACTTCATCGAGCCGGAACTTTCGCAGCACACTCCCCACACGGGTGACGCGCGGGTCGTCCTTCTGTGCCCACACGGCTTCGCCGGACGCTTCGGCATCACACCGCATCGTACGGAACTTGTACATCGTGAAGACGCGACCGCCGAGATCTTCCGCCCGCCGGGACGTGCTCGCACCGCGGAAGAGCCCGCGACGGTCGAGCCCCACGCGCGTCTGCGAATAGATCACCGGCCCCGGGCTCGTGATCTTGATCAGGAGGGCAACCAGCAGACAAAGCGGGAGAAGCACGAGGAGTGCGGCCGCAGCGATGGTCACGTCGAGGGTCCGGTGCAGCCACTCTGGATGCTCCGAGGTTCGTGCCTCCGGCGGCGTCAGCAGGCGGGCGCGCCAGCGCAGTCGCGAGAACACATCGCCGTCGTCCGGTGATGGCCACCCCGTAAGGGTACCCGCACCGCTCCCGCCGAGGGCGCCAAGCCGGTCACCAAGTTCGCCAGCAGCTGCTGAGCTCGTTCCCACAGTTCCTCCGTGCTCCACTCGCGATCACCGAAGCAGGCTGACGATCGTGGTCAACGTGCCGAGGACGATCGAGGTCGTCCACATGACGTTGAGCCAGTTGGTCTGCCTCTTCTCGCCCACACGCAGTTCGTCACCCGCGCGGATGTCCGTCTGGTCCAAAGTCATCCCGCTCTGCAACACGACCCGCAGGCTGTCCTCCTCGATCAGCCTCTCGGTGCCGCGCCGAACCGTGCTCTTGTTCACGAGACCGACTGGCGTGAGGCCACCGGCCGCCGTGATGACATCCGTGACTGCCGCGTCCCCACGCACCGTCAGGAACCCCGGACGCCCAACCCCCCCGGTCACCAGCACCCGCACCAGCGGCGTCGTGCGCACGGTCGGCTGCGTAAGAATGCGTCGTGCTTGCACCGTAAGCGCCGAATCCAGCTCCGACCGCAACACACCACGCAGCGCAAAGGGTGGATAGCGACCGATTACGAGCTCTTGTCCCGACCGCACCGAGACCGTGTCGCGAAACGGTTCTTCACCGCCGTACAGCTCCACAACGACGCGGTCACCCGGGTAGAAGTCACCGACGGTCAGCCGCTCACGGAGCGACCGGGCATCGGCCAGCAGCTCCTCGCGCGACGCGCCACCTGCCCTAGCCGCCTGCGCCTCGAGCGCCGAGGCCGTCGAGTCGAGCGCGCGTCGCGTTCGGAACAGCGTCTGATCCGTGCGCACCTGCGCACAGACGACCTTGCTGGCGAGCGGTACTCCGATAAGGGCCATTACTGCTGCCGCGAGCGACCGGGACACGAGGCGACGCATGGAACCGGGCTTCATTGCACCTGTCATGCTCGACGGACCACCGCCGAGCCGGAATGAGTAAGCACTTGTAGGACAATGCCTTTCGCCACGATGACGACCTGCAGGACCTAGACGTCACGATTGGACTGTTGCGAACGAGCAACAGGCCTCCTCGCACTTGCCCTTCACGAGCCACACTCCGGCGGCACCGGCACGGTTGCGGTCTCGACAACCCGTCGAAAGCACACTCCGTTCCCCTCGCCTCCATGGAACACAAAGGTAGTCGCGACCTGGCGAAGCTGCCGTGCCGATGCTGCATCGGGAGTGTTGCGCAGCAGCCGCAAGCGCGGGGCGCACCGAAGAGCGCCGGGATCTGACAAGTCGTTTTTTGACAATGACTTACGCGGATAGGGCGCGTCCGCACACATCCTGCGACCACGCGAAGCGTCCTCGAACTCTGCTCCACACCGGCCTACGGCGATGACGCGGACGACTCCGTCCCTTGACCTCCGCGCCCGACCACCGATCGTGGTCGTCGGCGTCGAGCAGGAGTGGGCTGCGCGCTCCCTCGAGTCGGTTCTGGGACCACACGGCTATGCAGTCGTGCGAGCGTACTCGGGCGTACAGGCATTGGATCTGGCCGAGGTCGCTGCGCCCGACGTCGTCATCGTCGAGTCGCGCCTGCCAGATCTCGACGGGTTGGAAGTCTGCCGTCGACTTCGCCGCGAGCAGCGCATTGCGCCGCAGGTACCGCTGATCGTGATGACCTCCGCCGCCGCACCTCGTGACTTCCTGCGGGAGTGCTACGAGGCGGGGGCCTGGAGTGTCTGGGAGCAGCCGGTGGACGGGGAGCTTCTCCTCCTCCGACTGGACAGCTGGGTCGCGGCCAAGCGCGCTAGCGACGATGCCGAGCGTGATCGCATCATCGAGCAGGACGCCGGGCTCTACACGTACCGCGCCCTGGCCCACCGCGCTGACGAACTGGTGGCCGACGCGGCACGGCGACGCACGCCACTGACCTGTCTCGCAATCACCGTCAGTGGCGACGACGGCAGCGAGTCGCTGGCCGCGCCGGTCGCCACCGCGGTGGCGCGCACGCTTGCATCGGTGGCGCGTGGCTCCGACATCGTCGCACGGCTCGCGCCCACCGAGTTCGCGGTCCTGGCACCCGACACGCCGGTCGAAGGAGCAATCCGCCTCGCCGAACGCTTTCGGGCGCGACTCGCCGACATCAGCGGCGCCGGCGAGCTCCGCGCAGGGATCGCGCCGATGGCAGACAGCGATGCGGCCGGGCGGACAGGTGGCGAGCTCGTCGTCCGCGCCGTGACGGCCCTCCGCTACGCCACCTACGGACCCGATCCCGGCCGCACTGTCCGCAGGTTCGACGAGGTTCCAGCCGGATTTCTGTAAGGTGGCCGACGTGCACGCCCCGGGCTCGCCATCATCGTCGGGCGACGTCGACGACGTGTACCCCTCGAGATAGTGGTAGTACTGGAAGACGCCCTTGGGCTCGATCCCGTTGAGCACCGCGCCGAGCGGACGAATCGGGAGGCGGTCCATCGTCTGCAGCTTGGCGACGGCCATCTTGCGATCGGTCATGCCGATGCGGAGCACCATCAGGAGCCCGCCCGTGAGCGTCGCCAGCGCGTAACCATCGGTCCCCGCCCCGAGCGGCGGCGAATCGCAGATCACCACGTCGTAGCGCGCGCGCAGCTCGTCGAGGAGCGACTCCATGGCGGCCGTCGTCACCATCTCGGGCGCCTGGCGATGCCGCGAGCCGCACGGCACGAGCGCGAGACGATCGTACGACGTGGGATAGACGACGTCGTCGAGCGACGCGGTGCCCATGAGGAAGTCCACCAGCCCCGGCTTCTGCGGGACGTTGAACGCCTGCTGGATCGCGCCGCGACGCGTGTCGCCATCGACGAGCACCGTGCGGAAGCCCGCCTCGGCGAAGCTCAGCGCGAGGTTGCTCGAGACGAAGCTCTTCCCCTCGCTCGGACCGGTGCTCGTGACCGTGAACGAGACCGGCTCGCCGGCCGCGAACTGGTGCCGCAGCGAGAGGCGCAGCGTGCGGAAGCTCTCCACGAGCTGCGCCTGCTCCTCGACGCTCGGCCGCCCCGGGTGCACGAGCGGGATCGCGCCGATGATGTCGAGGTCGAGCTCCTTGTTCACCTGGTCGGGGTAGCGCACGCGCTTGTCGAGCAGGTCGAGCAGGATGGCGA
>JALOPS010000234.1 GCA_025453745.1 Gemmatimonadaceae bacterium | reverse complement strand
CTGCTGGTGCCGCTGTCGTTGGCCACGGGGTTCCAGAATCAGTGGCGTAACGCGGGCTCCCTTGCGGCCACCACGCACGAGGCGCTGTTCGGCGCGGTGCTGGCGCAGAAGAAGGACTTCTTCTGGCGTCTGAACATCGCGGGCGATCGCACGCGGCAGCGGATCACCTCCCTCAGCGTGGCGCCGTTCCTCGTGGGGCCGGATCAGGACGACGCGAACACGAACATCTTCCGCATTGCGCCGGGGCAGACCTTTGGGGTGCTCTATGGCACCCGCTGGGTGCGGACACCCGAGCAACTGGCGCGCACCATTGGCGTCGGGGGACTCACGGGGACGCCGGCGGATTACGTTCTCAATGAAGAGGGGTACTTCGTCCGGCGCGCCGATTGGCGCACGGTGCGGGAGCGTCCGCTCCGCGCGCTCAACGCGGACACGTCGGCCCTCACGCAGATCGGCGATGTCAATCCCGACTTCAACCTCGCGTTCAACTCGCAGGTGAACTGGAAGTCGCTGACGCTGACGACGGTCGTCGCGTGGACGCGGGGTGGCAACATCTACAACTACACCCGCCAGTGGCCGTACAACGAGCAGCGCGACCCGGCGTATGACCAGCGCAACAAGCCGCAGATCGAACGCAAGCCCGTTGGCTATTACCAGACGTTCTACAACAACTTCGACGCGAACGAGTTCTTCGTCGAGGATGGCTCGTTCGTGCGCCTTCGCGAGCTCGCTGTCAATTGGCAACTGCCCGCGTCGTGGATGTCGGGCATCCGCCTGAACGGGCGCACAGCGCGCCTGGGCATCGTCGGCCGCAATCTGCTGACGTCCACCAAGTACTCCGGCTATGATCCGGAAGTGTCCGGTCCGGGCGGCGGCAATCCGTTCGGCTATCGGGTGGACTACTTCACGTATCCGGTGTTCCGCTCATTCACCGCGATGCTCGAACTGGGCTTCTGACATGACCATGACCAACTCGATCATCACGCACGGACCGGGGCGTCGACTGGCGCTCGCCGCCAGTGCCGTCATCTCGCTGGCCGCGTGCAACTCGCTCGAGGTCGCCAATCCCAACGCGACCGATGCCCGCCGTGCGCTGTCCGACCCGGCCACGGTGGAAGCCGTTGCCGGCGGCACCGTGCGCACGTGGGTCAACACCTACGTGGGCATGGGGTCCAACGGCGCGCTGGTCACGCAGGCCCAGTCGTATTCGGCCTCGTGGAACAACTTCAACATGAACTTCTACTCGTCGATCGATGCCGACGGCACGCGCAACTCGCGCGCGTGGCAGAATGATTTGGCATCGGCGGGGCGCTCAAGCATCACGGCGTTCTGGGAGGGCTACTACAGCACACTCTCTTCGGCCGTTGATGTGCTCCGTGCCGTGCGCGTCAACAGTGTCGTGGTACGCAACGCCGCCGACACACGCCGTGCCGAGACGATCGCGCAGCTCATGCGTGGGGCGGCGCTGATGGGGTTGGCGCTCAACTACGACCGCGCCTTCATCATCAACGAACGGACCGACGTCGCCGCGATCAACTTCTCCAATCGGCGCGCCGTGCGGGATTCGGCCGTTGCGGCCTTCGACGACGTGATCCGGCTGGCGACGGCCAATCAGTTCACGACGCCGGCGGGCTGGACCAACGGGCGGACCTATTCGAACACCCAGATTGCGCAATTGGCCAACACCATGGCGGCAATCACGCTGGCGGACTATCCGCGATCGGCCGCCGAGAATGCCGGGGTGGACTGGGCGCGCGTCGCGCAGTACGCGGGCCGTGGCATCTCCTCGGGCGCGTCATTCGACTTCGGATTCATCGGGGACGGGTGCAACAATTGGTGCCACAACATCCTGTTCTGGTTCATGCCGGACGGTGGGCGTGTGCACACTCGAGTCGCCAACCTGCTCGACCCGGCTACGCAGCGGACCCCGTATCCGAACGGCGGCAATCCGCGCCCCAACTCGCCGGACCGGCGCCTGGGCGACGGCTCGTTTGGAGACGAGGACACCGCCGACAATTTCGGAACCATTCCACGAACACCGCGCGGCGGTACCGACTTCGCCTGGTCCGAGCAGGAGCTGTTCAATCCGGCCCGCGGCCAGTATCACCAGTCGAACATCGGGCACACGCGGTACGATCTCTCCGGCACGCTGTCCGCCGACGGCATCTATGGTGGCTTCGGGCCAGCGCCGCTTATCTCGGCCGCACAGACGGATCTCATTCTGGCGGAGGCCGAGATTCGCCGGTCAGGCGGCAACTTGGCCCGTGCAGCAGAACTGATTAATCGGACGCGTGTGGGTCGCGGCGGCTTGCCTCCGGCTGCGGCGGGAGACGGTGTGGCGGGACTGCTCGAGAAGCTCAACTACGAAAAGGAGATCGAGCTGCTCGCGCTCGGCGCATCCCCCTTCCATTTCCGCCGTCGCGTCGAGAACGGCTTGCTGCCCGGCACGCCGCGCGAGATGCCTGCACCGGCTTCGGAGCTCGCGTTGCGCGGTGAGGCGTTCTATACGTGGGGTGGTCGCGGTCCCGCGAATTCCACGGCGCCGTGACGGCGATCTGATTCACACGCTCGTTCGTGGGGCCGCCTGCCGACCACCGGCAGGCGGCCCCACGAACGTTTCTCCCCCGACTCCCTCGAACAGATGAGCCTCCTCCCGCGCGACGTGCTGCGCGCCTGCTTGCTCGTGTTGGCTTCCGCGTCCTGTGCACGCGTTGGGGAGCCGGCACGCACGGTCGTCGACACGACGAAGGTGGGTGACACCATCGTGATGCGGCTTTCCGGAGACGTCGACGGCGAAATCCGGCAGGAATCAGCGGTGGACGGTCGCACCCTGAGGCGGCTTTGCGGCTATCTCGTGTCGCGACCGATCGCCGACTTGCGCGTGCCGGTGCCCGGCACGGTCGACTCGACGGCGCCGCGCGCGGCCCTGCACTACGTCGAAGGACGCGGGCTGATCGGGATGCGCTACCTAGTGGGTGGTGCGAGTCCTGCCTATGTGTTGATGGGGCTTGCCGACGACGGGACCCGGGTCGTCACGGCGGTCCTGCGGGCGCAGTGGTATCGGCACTCGGCTCCGGACTCGCTTGTGGCGAGCCGCATGCTGGCTCGCTACGACAGCGTGAGCCTCGATGTCCTTGGCCCCGGCACGTTGCGAGGCCGTCGATCCGCCGACCTGCCCGCTCCAGACCTCGAGGCGGACGTGGCCGTGCCCGATATCCGCGCGATGCCGACGGTCCCACTGTCACTCACCCGAGCCTGCCCCGTCGCAACCATCGGCACGCTCAGCCACACGCGAATCGAGCGCTTGTACCACGTCGAGGTCCAGGCGGGCGACACGTTGCTGGTGCGCGCCACGCCGTCCGCCGGACGCGTGGCGATCGCGCTCGACACGCCGGCCGTGATCCATCCGCAGCAGGCGTCCGGTCGGTTCGTGGAAGACACCTTCGTGGTCAACGAGACGCGACGGGCCGTGATCCGCCTGCTCTACGCCGCCCGAGTGCGGCAGGACCCGCTCGAAGCGTTCACCATGCTGAGCGTGGCGAGAAGGAGCGGGCGATGACCATCTGCTCGCGCTCGATCGACGGCGTGTCGTGACGTACAACACGGACGCGAGGGAGCACCACGAGGCCAAGCAAAGTGTCGCCGGGCAAGTGACCCCCGACACCGCGCGCCGTGACCTCCGTGTGTAACGTGTCTGACACGGGAAAGGTGCGTGTTCGTCACCCACGCGTGAGGAACGGAACCATGTTGAATCCTGTCACCAAGATCGTATCGGTTGTGACCGCGACTCTGGCGTGCATGGCCGCGGCTCAACCGCCGGACGATGCCCTCGCCGCTGCCAACTCCTGCACGGTCTGCCTGACTTGGAACGACGTGTGTGGCAACATCAACCGTGCCGCATTGTGTCAGGCGAACTGCGGCACGCCGAAGTTCTCGTATTGCGGAGGGAATACGGGAGGGCTTTGTCCTCCTGGTACCACGATCGCGATTGTGTGCGGACCCAATTGAAGCGACGCTATAGAATGCGTGCCTTCCCCGGCCATTCGCTACGTCCCTTCAGTCGGAGAACAAATGGAAACGCGGACTTTCCCAGGCTGGGAAAAGTTGGCCGTGGTTCTGATGACGTTGTCGTCGCTGATCACGGCGACCGTGTTAGTGCGCAGGGAGGTACGGGGTGCCGTGCCGCCTCGTACTAGCGCTCCGGAGCGGACTCCTGATTGGAGGAACGCCCTCCCCGCTACTCGGTTTGTCACGAATGGGCCCGCGCGCGACACGGTCTTGGTATTCGTGGATATGGAGTGCCCTTTCTGCCGAATGGCTCAGCCGATTGTTGACTCCCTCGTCAGTCTGTCTGTAGCATCGATCGCAGTCGGAGTGGTGCACAACCCCCTTGCCATGCATCGCTTTGCTCGCCGCGCAGCCCACGCCGTCGAATGCCTAGCGCGAGACGGCGAGTTCGGGGAGGCGTTGCGCGCCGGCTACCGCTGGCAGGACTCACTCGGAGTGACGTCTTGGTGGGAACTCGCGCGGAGGTCGGGCGCGCGGGACTCCGCAGCGTTCGTCGCGTGCCTTGAAGATCCGGCGATTTCCTCTGTCATCGACCGAGGACGTTCGGCGGCCAACCGTCTCGGAATCCAGGAGACGCCGGTTGTGGTGGCCGGTGGCTGGCGGCTTCGGGAGACTCCATCCGTCGACGCCATCCAGCGCGCTCTCGCGCGCCGGTAGCGCCGGCTCGCAAGTCGTTTCTCCCGACTCGCCTCTTCAGTTCAACCGATTCCGCTCGTACATCAGGTTTCGCGGCGCCACGCGCCACGTATACGTGCGCTCGAGCGGTTGCCCGGCGTTCACGCTGCGATCGGTCCGGTCCGCCTTGATCCTCGCGACCACCTTGAGCGCAGCCACCTTGTTGTAATCGTTGGTGGTATCTGCGTCAAAGCCATCCGCACCCGGCGCTTCGTTGCCACCCACGAAGATCAGCGACGTGGTGAACTGCTCCACGTTGTCGGCGATGGGCTCCCCCATCAGCACGCCGGCCGTCGTCAGGCGGGAGGCCCGCATGAGCCGCTTGCTGGCGAGATCCCGCCAGAACGCCGTCACCGACATGCGCTGCACCGAGGTCCCCGAGCGATCGAGCAACAGCGAGTCCGTGATGCCGGCCTTGTAGCCGAGCAGCGTCGCCATGGGGGCGAAGGTCACGCGGAAGGTGGTGGGGCTGGCGTTGGCCACCGCGGTCACGAGGATCAGTCGCCGTTCACCGTTGACCTGCAACCGCGCAAGGTCGCCCACGCGGATGTCGAACGTATTGTCTTCCTTGAAGAAGTCGATGCAGCGCATGCCGCAGGTCCCGCCATACGGCAACGGATTCACCGTGTCGGGGGGCGGGGGGGCGATGCGGTACACTTCCGCCGGATCCACACCGGTGTACGGCACGGAGAGCACAGCCACCGTATCGTTGAACGTGGTGAGCGTGCCCCATGAGGGCGTGCTCTCGATCCCCACGCCGGCTTCCTGCACGTCGCGCGCGACGGTCATGCCGATGTAGCGACCGTTGCGGTCGACCACGTCACGGATGCCGGAGCCGCGGCGTGTCTGCCACGTCTGCAGGGCAAAGCCGGTGGCCGCGCTCAGCACCACGACGCCCAGCAGCATCGCGATGAGCAGTTCGACCAGCGTGAAGCCGCGGCGAGCGCGAGACGTCGCGCGAGGGCGGGCGGTGCGAGGGGACATCGCAGGCGTCCTCACGGGTTTGCGTTGAGGCCGTTGGGCCGGTACAGATAGGTATCCACCGCGATCGGTCCGGTGGGGTTCGGGTAGTCCACACTGATGCTGACGCGGAGCAGATTCACGCGCTCGACGGTGGCCGTGAGCGTCCGCGTGTACGCGCCGGTGGAATTCGGCACGCCATCGGCACCCACGCGGATGGCAGTCTCGTTGGTGACGGCCCACGGATCGCGCGTGCGCACTTCTTCCAGGTACGCGCGGGCGATGCCCAGGGCGACGCCCCGATTGGCCGATCGTGTCCCCACCTTGATGGAGGCAGCATTCGCCTGCGCGAGTGCCAGCACGCCGACGGAGAGCAGCACCAGCGCGACGAGCATCGAGATCATCGTGAAGCCGCGGCGGGCTCGCCGGCGCGGTGCGTAGCGCATCGCGGTGGAACGATCGTGCGTCATGGTCGCCCTCACTTCCACTGACTGTTGATGTACGTCCAGATCCGCACGTTGCCGGCCGGCGACATCTGCACGGCGTTGACGGCGGTGGGATCGTTCTCGTTCTGCAGGTAGATCGTGGCGGTCTGGCCGGTCTCCACGAGCAGCCCGCGCGAGTCGAATTCGACCCAGTGATTGACGAAGCTGATTTGCGATCCCCCGAAGACGTCGTTGGGCGCCGGCGGCGCCGTGCCGCGACCGTACTTCACGCCGGCGGGGAGATCGCGATGGCCGAACGCCAGAGCGGCATCGCGCTCGACCTGGTTCTCGACGATGACGCCGTCGCGATTGTGGTCGAGGAAGCTGCCCCAGCCGCGGCTCCCGTCCTGGAAGCAGATGCGTGCGCGCGAGCGCGTGGCGAGTGCGCGGGTGCGCACCAGCTCGAGATCCTGCGCGA
>JALOPS010000233.1 GCA_025453745.1 Gemmatimonadaceae bacterium | reverse complement strand
GACGATCGAGCCGTCGTCGCTGACCGCATAGTACAGTGGCTTGATGCCGGTATGGTCGCGCGCCAGCGTCAACGTCCGTCGTGGGCGATCCCAGATGGCATACGCGAACATGCCGCGCAACAACGCCGGTGCGTCTACGCCATGTGCTTCATGCAAGTGTACGATCGTCTCGGTGTCGGACCGGGTACGATAGCGATGTCCTGCCGCTTCCAACGCTGGGCGCAGCTCGGCATGGTTGTAGATCTCGCCGTTGAAGGCGATCCACACCGAGTCGTCCTCGTTCGACATCGGTTGGTGCCCACCACCGAGGTCGACGATCGCCAGCCGACGATGCCCAAGCCCGACCGCTCCGTCGATCCATCGGCCACTATCATCCGGTCCCCGATGAGCAATGACGTCACACATCGCCTGTAGCAGCGTGCCCGATACGGGTCGGCCCCGCTCGGCATACGCCACACCGCAGATGCCGCACATGCTACTGCCGTCCGGTGCAGTGCACGTCCCGCTCCGGACGGAAGACCATGTCGAGACGCTGGCCGCCGACGCACGACAGCGTCGCTTGCACGGCGTCCGTTCCAACGACCAGGAGCGGCATTTCGGCTTCGGCGGCGGTGAACGTTGTCACCAGGCCGAGCCTCCCATGCGCGGTTGCCGACAGGTAGAGGGACACCGCTTGCGCTTCCTCGCCATATCTGGGAGACCGTGGCGTCAGCTCCTGTGATGCCCGAATGGCATCGGACGCTGCCCACGAAAGGACGACCTCGCCAACGCGGACCCACCTCGCGTCGCGAGCGAGTGTCACCGCCGACGTCGCCAGCGGCCAGTGCCACGCACCCGCAGTCTGGTCGAGTCCGCTGATCCAATCAACAACGACGACTCCGCACTGTGGGACGAGCACGACCTGCCGTTCGTGACGGCCCGAGGTACCCGGAATGCCGTACCACAGGCGGCCCTGCCATCCGCAGTCGTCCAGGCGATGGACGCGTTCGGGAGTCGGGGCGACCGCTGCCCAGCCAAACGCGCCTGATGGCTGCGCGAGCGGGTTGCCATTGATCGTCACGGTCGCGTGGGCGCCCAACGACCGATACCAGTCGCGCCGCCGCACGTCATGTCCGTACACGCCGCACCCGGGATCGACCACGATTCTGCTGTCCCCTCGTGCGATCTCGATGTGCCCAAGATCAGTGTGTGCATGCCCTGTCACGTCCCCGCCGTGCGGCCCAGCGTCCACGATCACGTACCACCCGTTCTGTTCGGCGGCGCCCATGTATCCGGCTGCATCGAGCGCGATGGCTCCGAATCGGGTCTGTTCGGGTCGTTGTGGCGGACGCTGTCCGAACCACCAGGTGAGCGTCCCCGCGGGCGATGGCAATGGTGACGGCTCGCGTGTGTGCAGCGCCTCACCAAGCTCCAGAATGGGCGTGGCCTGCGGTACGCGCCCGGCCCAGAGTGCCAGAGTCGCTCCGCCGTCTTCGTCACCGAATACGGGCCATGAGCCGTCAGGGCGTCGCAGTGCATGCATGGCATCGAGCCCGTCGCGCAGCGGCTGCTGCCACGTCGCATCCCACGACGCGCCCATGGTACGCGCGATCGCCGTCGCATGCACGTAGAACTCTACGTGGTATCGGTGATACCCCGTCGCTCGCTCGAAATGCAGGCCATCGGCGAGGAACTGATGCGGCGCTTCCGCCTGAAGCACAGAGATGCCGAACGTGCGTGCTTCGTCGGCGATGCGCAATTCCGGCAACAACGTCCCGATATACAACGCGCCCAGCGCTTCGCCTGTCAGGTGCGTGTTCGGCGAGTGATGCACCGAGTCGTAGCGCATGAGGAATCGCGCCGCGTAGTGCAGCTCCCAGCTGATTCGCGCGACGGCCGCGGGCGTCCACGCGTCACTCTTCGCGGTCAGCCCCCACACCCAGCACCAGGCGATCGCCCGAAATGCGACTTCGAGCGCACTGGTCCAGTTGGCTCCTCGACCCGGAGGGTTTTGCTCACTCCAATCGAGCAGGTGTGATACGGCGAGAGTCCCCATGCGGGGATCCCCGGTGAGGTGGAAGCCCTGCGCCAGCCGGACGACGCCGGCGTGCCGATTGAGCTCCCAGAACTCCTTGACATCGCCGCCGAGGTCCTCGCTGGCGAGCGACGCACGCGAAAAGTGCGGCAGCGGAAGCAGCGTCCCCGAGCTCGGATGTCGCCGCCATGCGGTGTCGCGATCGAAGGGACGAACGCGCTGACCGAACAGAGGCCAGTCCCCGGAGAGCAGCCGTTCGGCTTCGACCAGGAGCGCGTCGACGTCATCCGGCGCGCCGGCCGCTGGCACGACACATCGCGGAAAACGCTCGGGAATGCGAGACATCAGCAACTGCGCGCGCGTCGCCCACGCTGTGGCGGGCCCGGCTTCCCGAAAGGCATCACGCCGAAAAACAGCGTCCACGCTGGATGGGCCGTCGTATCGCGGCTCACCGATGACGCGAGCGATTCGCTTGAGTGCTTCCTGCCGCAGCCGGATCGGAAGGGCGACACGGCGACGATCCATCATCGTGCGGTCGACGCGCCCCGCAGCCGATAGTAGAGGTCGCGCCACGCCCCCACGACGACGTCGGCGACGTAGTGCCGTTCGACGTCCGCGCGGGCCGCGTCGGCCAGTCGCGCGCCGAGACCCGGCTCCTTCAGCAGCCGCAGCATGTGCTCAGCGAGGCGCACATGGTCGTTTACTGGAGCGAGCAGTGCCGATCGCGCGTCCTCGACGATGTACGGAATACCACCAGCGTTGGTCGCGACGATCGGCAGCCCCGACGCCGCACACTCGAGCAACGACCCGGGCATGCAGTCGACGTTCGGTGTGGTCAGATAGATATCGGCTTCATCGTAGAGTTCGGCCATGCGTACCGGTGACACCCGGCCGAGGAATGCAACGTGTTGCAGCCCGAGCGAACGGGCATCCGCCTCGATGGATGCCCGGTCGGGACCCTCGCTCGCGATCGTCAGTGTGGCATCGGGGTACACGGCCTGCACGCGCTGGAATGCGCGAAAGAGGCAGGGATAGTTGTACAGCGGCTCGAGAAGCCGATTCGCGAGCACCTTCGGGGCAATCGACGCGCGGCGGCGGAAGCGGAATCGCTCGAGTTCGATGAAGTTGCCGATCGCCTGCGCGCGAACGCCGAAGCGGGCAAACACATCCACGAGGTAGCCGGACGGGGCAACCACCGCGGTCGCGAATCGTCGAATGAATGGCAGCGCCGTCAATCGCCAATTGGCGAGATGATCCTCCGCCTCACCACTGCGATAGTTGAGTATGGCGGGCTTGCCAAACCAGCGCGCGAGCACGAGTGCCGGAATCGTGTGCAACATGAACGCGTAGTACGACGCCGAGAACACATGCACGACGTCAGCCTGCGGCACGGCACGCAACAGGTCCGCGAGATAGAACAGCTCCCGGACTGCAGTCCGCACACCGCGCACGGCGGTCACCGGCTCGAGCCACGCGGGCAGCTTTGGGTCGATGGCGACGAAGAAGGTGTCCACGTCGCCGAGGGCTTGCAGATGCCGCTGCAGCCGGTCGGATTGCTGTGCCTGGCCACCGACCATGCGCATGGACGGCGAGACGAAGAGGACTCGAGGTGGATGTGTCGGCGTGACGTTGTCAGCGGCCGAGTCCACCGTTTCGGATGTGGCGGGCGCGCTCGAGGCGGTGATCAGTGAACTCATGCAGCATGCAGGAAACGGCGGTTCGCTCGCTGGCGGAAGCTAGTCGTCCGCATCCGCCGATCGCCACCTCCGGTGGGTGTTCGCGAGGGACTCCGCTCGCGATGGGCACCCGGCGATGCGTTCGCCGGGTGCCCGAGCGACCCGGCTCAGCGGTTGGCCGCCATCGCTGTGGCCAGATCCGCCTGCCTGACGCCGACGATGCGTGACTGGTACATCCACGTGGATGGTGCGGCGATCTCGAAGTTCCCCGTCCCCGGACTCGTAAACGGGATACCACCCATGGCCGATGGGTACCAGTTCCCGGAGGGATATCGCGCAGCGGGAGCACCCGCGATCACGTTGGCCTGCACCACCGCGCCCGGTGCGTACGAGTCGAACGCCGCCTGCCCGGATCCACGAGACGAGAAGATGCCATACTCGCCGTGTCCACCGACGTTGCCGACAACGGTGAGCCCTTGCATGCGGGGCATGCCGTCCTCGACTTCGAGCAAGAGGAACGAGCGACCTTCCGTGCTGAATGTATTGTAGGCCAGCGTCGTGTTGCGGAGATCACCAAGCAGTTGCATGAGCGGAAGTGTACCGATCCCGGGCTCAGTACCAACATTCTGGAACAGGTTGTTGGCGACCAACAGCCGCGACAGTGGCGTCGAGGGCAAGATCGGATTCGGGCCGTACGCGACACGCGCGAGCACGTTGATGCCGCCACGCGAGTTCCGGATCACGTTGTTGCGGAACAGGATGTCGAGTGCCCGCGTGGACGCCGCCGTCACTCGATTGTCGTTGTCCGTCAGCGCGATCAGCTGCACGGCGTACCCGACCTGTGCATCGGCCCAGCAGTTCTCCATCAGGTTCTCCTCGACGACGATCCGCGCGGCGTTCTTGATCTCGAAGAGGTTCTTGGCCGTCCAGACGCCCTTCCACGAGAGCGGCTTGATGAGGTGGTTGCGGCGCACGACGATGTCGGACGGCGCAAAGGCCGGGTTGGTCGGGTCCGCGCCACCCCACAGGATGTTGACGCCCGATGCCTCGAGATAGTTGTTCTCCACGAGAAACGGCCCGGGACCGTTCCACCCCGCAATCGCCTGTGCCTCCACGCCGCGCCAGTGCACATCCGAGATGTAGGAGTCGACCACCGCCGCATTGATCGCGTTGAGCAGTACGCCGCGCTGCAAGGACTGCGTGGCAGTTCCATGCACCCAGCTGCGGTCGACAATCAGATCGCGCGGAATCTGCGTGGCGGACTGCTGATTGCCGTCGAACACGACCACACCCGTCGCCGTCGCGTAATTCGCGTTGGGCGCGAGATCGAGCAGTGCCAGACGATAGCCTCGCGCGCCAGGTGCCGTTCGGATCGTGCTCGACGGCTCAACACCCCGGAGCTTCGCAAAGCCTGCTGCACGCGCGGGCGTGATGCGAGTGCCCTGCGGGAAATTTGCGAGTGGTACATCGCTGCGGATCACGATCCACCCGGTGCCTGCCTTCGCGGGAAGCACGAAGTCACCGATGTACGTGGCCGCAGGGTTGAGGAGGATCTCATCGCCGTACCGCGCGGTGTCGATGGCGCGCTGGAGATTCCCATTCAACGCGACGCGAATCGTCCGGGTGGGCGTGGGGTAGCTGACGTCGACCCGCGCGCGCGGCGCTTCAGGCATTACGGTACCCGCCGGAAGGGGCGGGAAATCACCCGTCGGCGGCGCCGGCGGCGGGGGCGCGGGCGGGGCCGGCGGATTGGGCTGCCCAGGCGCCGGCGGCGTCGGAGGTGCAGGCGGGACCGGCGAGCTCCCTGGCGGGGTGCCGGCTTCGGGCGGCGTGCCCGGAGGGAGCTCTGCGACTGCCGCCTGAATCGCGGCCTGCTTGTCGCCACAGCTCGCGGTAATGGTCGCCGCTCCCGCGGAGAGCGCGAACAGCAGGCCATCGAGGCTCGAACGCATGACAGTCTGGACCGACGACGAGAACGTGCAGCGCGCACCACTGGGCATGGTCACCGGCTGCCCCTGAAGATTCAGTGGCGTCGCCGACAATTGCATGCTTTCGCCAACCGTCAGCGAGACGGACGACGGGTCGATGCGGACCGACCGGATCATGACCGGCGCCGACGTGACCCGCACAGCGCGTGCCACCGTTCCCGAGCGCGCTTTCAAACTCGCATTCGTCGTTAGCTGCTACGTGCGAGAGAGTTCCGGGATCGCCTTCGTAAGCGACGAGCGGCTTCAGATTGATATGCGCGTTAGCCGTTCGACCTTGACGCGCACTCGCAAAGATCTTGCTGACGCGGGATGGCTTGCATTCAGGCCCGGAAGCCGCGGGCGTGCGACTGAGTATCAGCTTCTTGCCACCAAGCAGGCGGCCATGGAGGATTTGAGAACCGCTGATCTCGACCGTCTGCAGGAGAACCGCGAAATGCGAGGTGATGCGCGGAATTGGCCGATTGCACGCTCAAGCACGGTGTCGAATAGTGCGTCAGAACTGACGCGCAATCGGCTCGATAGTGCGTCAGATTTGCACCGATTGTGCGTCAGTTCTGACGCACCTACTCCCTCTCTTCTCCCTCATTGGGGGCTATCGATAGAGGAAGGGCATACGCACGTGAGCGCGAGCACACAGGCACGCATGCACACGCGAGAGGCTACCTTTCCCCTTCTTCCTCGCATTCAATCCTTCGCTCATGCCCGCAGCGCGCTTCTTCGCTTCCTCGGCGATGGTGACCCTCAGATGGGCGCACTGGTGGCGGACGCGATCGGTTGGGCTCGTGTCGATCACTTCGCACACGAGTTGACGCGGCGCGACTTGACGTCGGATGACGTAGACCCGCTGTTCGCTGCAGCGATCGACGCATGCCCTCAGATGCGGGACAGATTGGCGGCGAAGACGCGGAGGGCGGTGGCATGACCGGGGATTTGTTTGATTGGGCGGATGCGCAACCGCGGGAGCCAGTCGAAGCGCCCGTGCCAGA
>JALOPS010000232.1 GCA_025453745.1 Gemmatimonadaceae bacterium | reverse complement strand
AACTCGTCGCACCGATGGCGCCCGGGCCCGATCGCCAACGTTCGCGCGAGATACTGCGACGCTTTCCGATGCCCGCCACGCTGCCGCCCTACTCGGCGATCCTTGCGGATGATGACGACGTGCTGTGGGTTGTCACGTCAGCTCCGGGCGATGCGCGCACGGCGCTCGTGGCCATCGATGCGGCGGGCGTGACGCGCGCGCGGATCACGCTCGAGGGGACGGTGCGCGTGCTCGAGGTTGGGCGCGAGTATGTGCTCGGCGCGCGGGGGGATGCGGAGACGTGCGTGGAAGAGCTGGTGGTGTATGCGTTGCGTCGAGGGGAGGCGCCGTGACGTCGCGTCTGCGGTGCTCCTTCGCTGGATGTCTGCTCTCCCTTGCGGCGTGCGGCCCAGCGACGGAACGGGACGGCGCGTCGGCAGACGCCGCGCTCGTCGTGCTCGACAGCGTGCGGGTCGTGGAAGCCGATTCGCTGCTGTTCGGGCGCCCCATCGCGCTCGCGAGTGACAAGCACGGCGGCGTGTTTGTCAGTGATGCGAGCGATGGGCGGGTACTGCACATCGATGCGCGAGGCGTCGTGGATCGTAGCGTGTCCCGGTCAGGCGGTGGGCCCGGCGAGATCCGGAATGCCGGAGGGCTCGCCATGCTGGGTGACTCACTGCTCGCGGTGTTGAGCGCCGGGCGAAGTCGTCTCGAGGTCTTCGACGCCCGGACAGGTGCGCATCGATGGGGCCGGGCGCTGTCGTCGCCGCAGGTGTCCATCGCGCCGGGCCGCACGGGAGTACTCATCGGTGCGGTCGACCTGATCAGTGGGACGGCGTGGCAACGCGTCGTCGACAGCGTCGGCTCGGCGGCACGTGGTGGAATCGTCCCGAGCATCTATCGGCGGTTGCCGATGCTCGTGCCGCCCGTGGCGTCGCTCGTACTCGATGAGCGCGAGGAGACGGTAGTGGGAATGTTCGAGGGGACCGACACCTTGTACGCGTGGCGGCCGACTGGTCCCATCGAGACGATGGCGCTCATTCCCAAGGTGCGGCGCGGCTCGTCAGCGGAGCGCTTTGACGCACTGGTGCGCGAGCCGGCGCGCGCGGCCGAGTTGGCGTTTCAATGGTCGGTACCGATGGCGATCAGCGCGTTGACCGACTCGTCGACGGCGATTGTCTTTCTCGATCCGGTGCTGGGGCCGAAGGGGTTCAGCGGGGCGCACACACTGACCGTTGTCGACTGGCGATCGCGACGCACGTGCGTGGAGCAGCGCGTGCCCGTGCCATCCGACCCGCAACCGCGCATGGCGTTCATTGGCGACACGTTGTTGGCACTGGTGCAGCATGCCGACTCGTCGACTGATATGGCGCACTGGTTGGTCCGCATGAGCGTGCGCTTCTGCGGTGGGGCCGATGGCCCGGATTGACGGTCCACAGGTGGTGCAGCCGACGACGGGAGTCCACGAACTACTTCCGTGCCCCCAGCGCATTGTGCCGTGCCGCCGTACCCACGAGGTTCCGGGCAACCGTTTGCGTGCGCGATGGTGACACACCCGCCGATGATCTCCCCGCTGACTCTCGTGCGCCGTGCAGGCGCGCTGCTCGCCTTGTGCATGGCCCTTGGCGCGTGCGACCGCTTGGCCGCCGCGAAGGCAGGCGATTCCTCCGCAACGTCGGCGGCGACCGCGGACTCCGCGAGCGGCGCGGCGTCGCCGCAGCGCTCGCTGGCGCTCCCCGTGGTCGCGACAGCGGCGCGCGACGGCGACCTGGTGCTCTCCGTCACCACGACCGGGCAGGTGCGGAGCGATGCGCAGGTGGCGCTCAAGGCGGAGGTGTCGGGCACCGTGGCGCAGGTGCTCGTGCGCCCCGGGCAGCGGGTGAGCAAGGGGCAGCCACTCGTGCGGCTCGACCGCTATCCGTTCGAACTCGCCGAGCGCGAAGCCAAGACCGCGCTCGACGAAGCGCAGCAGCGCTTCGATGAAACCGTCGTGCCCGATTCGGTGGTGACAGGCAAAGGGCCCACGCCCGAGATCCGGCGCGCGCTCCTGCTCAAGCATGGCGTCGAGTCGGCCCGCGTGAAGCTCGAGCGCGCGCGATGGGAGATGCAGCGCGCGGTGATCACCTCGCCGGTGAGCGGCACCGTTGAGCGCGTGGACGTGGCGCCGGGCGAGCGACTCAGCGCGGGGCAGGGGATCGCAACGGTGGTCGATCTCGTGAACCTGCGCATCGAAGCGGCGGTGCTCGAGCACGATCTGCCACTCGTGCGTGCGGGGGGCGTGGCCACGGTGACCAGTGCGGGGGCCCCGGGGCGCGCGATCACCGGTCGGGTGGAAGCGCTGCTGCCGCTCGTCGACAGCACCACGCGCGCGGGTCGCGCGATCATCGGCCTGCGTGGCGATGGCGTACTGCGCCCGGGGATGTACGCGGATGTGAAGCTCGAAGCCACGCGGCTGACCGATCGACGGCTCGTGCCGGCGACAGCGGTGATCGAGCGCGATGGGCGTCCGCTGGTGTTCGTGGTGCGTGAGGGGCGCGCGCAGTGGGTCTACATCGTGCCGGGGCGTACGAATGGTGTGGACACGGAAGTGCTCGCCGACTCGAGCAGTGGGCAGATCCCGGTGAATGCGGGCGACGAGGTGATCACCGACGGGCATCTCACGCTGACGCACGACGCGCCGGTGCGTGTGGTCGCGCAGCGGGAGGCAGCGCTGGATTCGAGTGCGAGCCTGCTCAAGTCGCGCGCGCGGGGGAGTTCGGGCGCGCGGCCGTAGGGGGGCTGCCCTACGGCGTAATTCTCACGGCAAGTGTTCGATTTACGCCGTGATTCAGAGGAAGCGAAAGCAACGATGTGGGCTCGGCTCCGGGAGATGCCCGTCGTGAAGCGACTCGGTCCGCGCCGGGTGGGCCAGACCACGCTCGCACGCGCGATCTCACGCGACTGCGGCGCGCGTGCCGTGTGTCTGGCCGTGGAGCGTCCCGCCAACCTCCGGCGACTGGACGACGCGGATGCCTGCCTGCGCGCGTGAACCCGCGGTTACCTTCCACGGTCGATACCGCGCTCTATGGTCCGTCGTACCTCAGTCGTCTCGCGCGTCTCAGTCAATCGCGTGCCGATCATCACCCCCGATCCGGCGCTCCATGCGGGCGTGTGTCGATGGTGTCATGCACGTCGATCGTCAATCGCTGTGCGCGGCGCGTCTGCCAGGATGCGCTCGTGCCCGCTCCGGCCGATCCGCTGCCGCAGGTGACCAGCCGAGGCGACACGCTGTACGTGCTCGCACAACGGGTGGGCGCGACCACCGATGTCACGACGAGGCTCCATCGGTACCGCGTCACGGCGACCGACTGCGCGTGAGTGGCGCAGTAGTCCGTGATGCGCGGCCGTCAGCCGGAATAGGACTCGCATAGCGAATCAGCGATTCGCCGATGTCGGTGGTGCGTGCGGCGTACACGTGCGTCGCGTCGATTCCGACGAGACGTTCGTTGGCGGGTACGGTGACGCACGCATGCTCGCCGGTCGCGCCAATGATGGAGACGCGGTGAGTGCCGCCGGGCAGGTGCCCTCGCGTGATCCAGAGTGTGCCGTTGGGGCCGGTGAGTGGTGGGGAGCGGTCGAACGCGGGGAGGTACGCCGGGCGTTGCGCGGCTCGCCGAACGGTGCGCATGGCGAGTGGTACGTCGGCAATCGTCCCACCGCCCGCGACGAGCGTGCGAAGCCCGTCGGCGATGAGGGCGGCAGCGCTCGAGCTCTCAGCGACCACGATTTCGTGCCACATGGCGTCGTCGATCGCGATTGGCCACCGCGGGAGCGTGTCGAGCGTGCGTGAACTGTCGCCGTGTGTTGCGCGCGCGACGTGATCGTCTCGCGCGACGGATACCGTGACGCCTTCGGTTGTGACGCCCATCACACCGCGATCCGTCAGGGCGCCCACGACGAGTGCGGCGGTGGCGCTTGGGGGGCGTCGCGTTGGTTCGAGCCACGCTGACGGGATGCGCGCCGTGGTGTCGCAGCTCCAGGCGACACCGAGGGTGCAGCGTGTGACGGTGACGTGTGCACGGAGTAATCGGTCGCCGATGGCGTACGCATAAACTCGGCGCCCCGCGTCGATGACGGTGGGTGTGGGTTGACCGATGAGCGAATTGGCGCCGGCTACTGGCAGCCACGGCCGCGATGCGACGGCGAAGCCTGCGGGGCCGATGACAACGAATCGGCGTCGCGAGAGGTCGAACAGCAGGGCGGAGTCCGGCGGGAGGCGAAGGAGCGGGCCGACGTCGGTGAACTCGGTGGGGCCGCCGCCACGGGGGACCGCCGCACGGCGGGAACCATCGGGTGCGAGCGCGAACACCGCGGGTGCCGCAGCGTCGGCGACGAGAAGCGTCCCGGAGGGGAGCGCAACGACCGAGGCGATCGAGTCGAAGCCCGTGGCGAGGGTTGTCGCGGCTGCCGGCGAGAGCGACGCGCAGTCCGTTGCCGCAGAGTGCGCACGATCGGACGCGCAGGCGGTCACCAAGACGCTCGCGGAGGTGAGCAGGCGCTCGCGGAATCGTCGCATGAGTTCGGCAGGCGCACGAGGCTGCATGCGCGAGTCTCACGCGAAGTGGCGATGCCCGCAAGCATGTGATGGTCCAGCGCGTCGCGTGCTCGCGGTTGCGCAGTTGCCGGGTTGCACCGAGGTTGGGTCGAATGGAGCGCCGCCGCACGGATGGTCTGCGACCGACGGTCGGGGTTGTCCGCTGTTGGTTCGTGCCGTTCGAGCGGGCAATCGCTCCTCGCGAAGCGGGCGCCGAAGCGGACAGGGTCCCGGTGGTGCAGCGCGGGCGATCCGCTACGCCGGTCCACGAGACGGTGCGATGCATGTTGCGTTGCTCGTTTGCTCTGCTCTGCGGCGTGTGGGGAACCGCCGGTGCACAGTCGCGCGGGAGCGCGTGCGACGACGTCCGCGCGGACGTCGGGGCACTCGCGCTTCCCTCCGCCGTATTGCAGCGTGTTGGGCCGCCGGTCGCCAATGAAACGCTCGACTCGATCGCGCGGATCGAGGTCGCGGGAGCGCGCGTGTTCGTGCAAGGCGTCGGCGCGCAACAGATCGACGTGTACGCCGCGACGGGCCGACGCCTGCGCACCGTCGGGCGCGCGGGCGGCGGGCCCGGCGAGTTTCGCGGACTGAGCGCGTTCGGGCTTCGCGGCGATACGCTCTGGACGATCGATGCCGAGCTGCGACGGCTGTCGTTCTTTTCCGCCGATGGCGTGTATCTCGCGTCGTCGCGGATGGCGGGCGTTGCTGGGCGAGCGGCGACCGGCCGCCCTGTCACCCGCTTCGCGCTGCCGATAGCGATGGTGGCCGACGGGACGCTCATCGGGACGCGCGACTATCTCGCCGCCGAGGTTGCGCGTGGTGCGGTGACGTCACAGGTGGTGGTGCGGCTGTCGCGCACCGGTGCGGAGCTCGACAGCATCACGGCGGTACCGATGGGGCACGACGCACTCGTTCTGCGGGGGAAGGACTGGACGCAGTATCGCGAGCAACCATTCACCGATGGGCCGTTCGTGGTAGTCGCGCGGCGAGCGGGGGTGGTGTACACCGTGGCGCAGGACGTGGCGACTGCGGCTGATGCGCCGAGTGCAACGGTGACGGCGACGGATGTGCGCGGCCGGCGACTCTGGCAGCGGGTGCTGCGGTTGCGTGGGTCGCGCGTCTCGCGCGGCGAGGTGGACAGCGTCACCCGTCGGCTCGAGTCGAAGGTCGGGCCCAAGTTTGCGGGTGCCGTGCGCGGTGCGCTGTTCGTGCCGCGCTTTCGGCGACCGGTGGATGCGGTGGTCGCCGATGAAGAAGGCGGTGTCTGGTTGCGGCTCGCCGAGCGGAGTGGCTCATCGCTTGCCGTGTACTTCGTTCTCGATCGGGATGGTCGTGTCGAGCGGTGCGTCGAGGCGGGGTCGCGAGCGTACGTTCGGTGGGTGGCAGGTGACTCGCTGTGGGGTGAGGTGCTGGACGCCGACGACGTACCGACGATCTCGCGCTTCGTGGTCGTGCCGGGACGGCCGGCTCGCTAGACTCGAGCGGGTGGAGCGAATCGTCGTCTGGTTTGACTCGCACGAGGAGGCGGCTCGAGCCGATCGCGCAGCGCTGCGGGCGATGACGCCGCAGGAGTAGTCCGCTGATGTCGCTGCCGTAGGTGTGATCGCGGCCTGCACGGTGTCGCAGGAGCGGTGACAAGAACGCGCGGAACGATCTTCGCGAGGAAGTCGTCGGAAACCGCGCGCTCAATACGATTGCGAGGTCTTCGGCTGACGCGCAGCGACGCCCAAAAGTGAATCCGTGTCAGGAAGGACGGGTTGCTTGCAGCCGCCGTTGCTCTCGCGGTTGATGGCGTCGTCTACAGACTTGGCAGTGGTGCTCGAACCGCGTGGCGATTTGGTCGGAGCGCTCTCCGAAGTCGGCTGTTCACTAGACCGTCTGAAGCGCGCTTCAATACCTCGAGTCCTCTCGCGCGCATGATCACGGTGTCTGGACCGATGTCGTAGCCGGCCGCGGTTTTCACGACAGTCTGACGCGTGAGCACGACTGACGGAACCGCGGCCTCGCCCGGCGAGTCACGCCAGACCCAATGAACGAATTGCTCGGAGAGCCACCCGCCGCCGAAAGAGACTTCGTCACAGGACCGCAAGCCAGCTACGTACTTTGCCGAGGCCAC
>JALOPS010000022.1 GCA_025453745.1 Gemmatimonadaceae bacterium | reverse complement strand
GTGTCGCGCAGCGCAATGGCCCCGTCGCTTCGCCGAGCGGTACTCGCCGCCGAGGACGACCGCTTCTATCTGCACGACGGCTTTGACTTCGTGGAGATCGACAAGGCGCTCGATCGCGCCGAGCGCGGCGGCAAGCTCCGCGGGGCCTCGACGATCTCACAGCAACTCGCGAAGAATCTCTTCCTGTGGGAGGGGCGCTCGTGGGTCCGGAAGGGCTACGAAGTGTGGATCACGCTCGTCATCGAAACGGTGCTCCCCAAGGAGCGGATCCTCGATCTGTACTGCAATGCGGCGGAATGGGGGAACGGCATCTTTGGCGTCGAAGCCGCCGCGCGCACGCACTTCAAGACCAGTGCCGCGCGCCTGACGCGCGAGCAGTCGGCACGACTGGCCGCCGTCCTCCCCGCGCCACGTCGCTGGTCCCCCAACGGGCCGGTCGCGCGACGCCGCGCCGAGCGCATCCTGCAACGCATGGGGAACGCGGCCCCGCACGAGTCGGACTGACGCGACGCACTACGGGGTCGGCGTGCGCGCGAGCCCCATGGCATCGAGCATGAACGCAAAACGGAACGCCTGTTCGCGCCACTGGTCATAGCGCCCGGAGCTGCCGCCGTGGCCGCCGGCCATGTTGGTCTTGAGCAGCAGCGGGTTGCTGTCGGTCTTCATGGTCCGCAGTCGGGCCACCCACTTGGCCGGCTCGTGGTACATCACCTGCGAGTCGTTGAGCGATGTGGTGGCGAGAATCCACGGATACGCCTTGCGCTCGATATTGTCGTACGGCGAGTACGAGCGCATATAGTCGAACTCCGCCTTGATCGACGGATTCCCCCACTGCTCCCACTCCTGCGCCGTCAGCGGCAGCGACGCGTCGCGCATCGTGTTGATCACGTCCACGAAGGGGACATCGGCCACGATGGCGCGGAAGAGCTGCGGTGCCAGGTTGGCCACCGCGCCCATGAGCAAGCCGCCGGCCGATCCGCCGTTGGCGACCAGCGCATCCCGGCGCGCGTAGCCGTTGTCCACGAGGTACTGCCCGACATCGATGAAGTCGAAGAAGGTGTTCTTCTTCTTGAGCATCTTGCCATCGTCATACCAGCGGCGCCCCATCTCCTGTCCGCCGCGGATGTGTGCGATGGCGTAGACCACGCCCCGGTCCACCAGCGAGAACACGTTCGATCGGAACGTCGGCTCCGTCGTCGCCCCGTATGACCCGTACGCGTACAGCAGTGCGGGCGATGCACCATTGGGCGTGAACCCCTTGCGCACGAGCAGCGATACGGGGACCATCGCCCCGTCGCGTGCCTTGACGCTCAGGCGGCGCACCTCGTAGCGCGAACGATCGTATCCGCCCAGCACTTCGGTTTCCTTCTTGAGCTCCCGGGTGCGCGCGTTCATGTCGTAGTCGTACACCGTTGGCGGTGTGACCAGCGAGCTGTAGGTAAAGCGCAGCGTCGATGTCTCGTACTCCGGATTGGACGCGGGGAACACGCCGTACGCCACCTCGGGGAAGGTGACGAAATGCTGCTGCTTCGTCGCGAGCTCCACGATGCGCATGCGCCGCAGCCCGCCAAATCGCTCGGCGACGGCCACATGTGTGGCAAAGACGAGGATCCCCTCGACGAACACCGCCTCGTCGTGCGGTTGCCAGTCGCGCCAGTTGCGCGGCGCGGGGTCGCCCTCGGGCGCGGTGACGACCTTGAAGTTCGTCGCACCGTCCGCGTTGGTCGTGATGAGGAACTGCCCGCGGATGTGATCGACCGAGTACTCCACGTTGGGCCGACGCGGCGCGACCACTCGCGGCGACTCCGTGGGGCGAGCGGCGGGAATCGTGTAGTACTCCGCGGAGGTGAAACTCCCGCTGCCGAGCACGATGAACGCGCCGCTCTTGGTACGCGAGACGTTCACGTTGTAGAGCACGTCGTCGTCGCGATAGACCTGTGGGTCGGTTCCGCCGCCCAAGGCGTGCCGCCACACGCTGTTGGGGCGTCGCGCCGAGTCGGACTTGGTGTAGAACACGGTGCGGTTGTCATCCGCCCACGCGATGCCGCCCTCCCCCACGTCGCGCACCACGTCGGCGAGCATCTGACCGGTGCGCAGATCCTTGAAGCGCAGTGTGAAGACGCGCAGCGCCGTCGTGTCTTCGAGAAAGGCGACCACGTTGCCGTCCGGGCTCACTTCCCATCCACCCAGCGAGTGGAAGGGCTTTCCCTTGGCCAGTTCGTTCTGGTCGAGCATCACCTGCTCGGCGGCGTCCAGCGAGCCTGGCTTGCGCGCGAAGATGGGGTAGTTCTGCCCCTCCACCGTGCGCGTGTAGTACCACCACCCGCGATCGCGGTACGGCACGCTCAGGTCCGTCTGCTTGATGCGACCGGAGATCTCGCGGAAGAGCTGCTCCTGGAGTGGCTTGAGATGCCCGGTCTTCGCTTCGGTCCAGGCGTTCTCGGCCTCGAGGTACTTGATGACCTCCGGGTTGCTCTTTTCGCGAAGCCAGAAATAGTCGTCCCGCCACGGTTGCCCGTGCAGCGTGTCGATGCGCGTATGGACCGGGGCGACGGGCGGCGACGTCGGCTGGGCGTCGAGCGACATGGTCGAGCACGAGAGCGAGAGGGCGAGCGCGAGGCGGCGCATGGGGCTCCGAGCGGGAGAGTGAAGCGGGAAAGTTAGCCGGGGAACCGGCGTGGGCTCCCCCCCAAGGGGCAGGACGCCGGGCGCACCGCTCAGAAGAAGTAGAACGTCCCCCCGCCGCCCGTCTGCGACGGGAAGCGCGGATTCACCACCGTGTTGAAGATCGACCCGAAGGTGTAGCTCACGTTGACGAACGCCCCGTAGAAGTAGTTCGTCTGCAGCACACGCTGCCGCACGAGGATCTGTTCGTCCGACAGGCGCCCGCGCGGCAGCCCGATCTGGTCGCGTACGCGCTGGTAGTAGCCGTTGATGCCGATCTGCAATCCCTTGGAGAGTCGCAAGTCCACGCCGCCGCCGAGCGACGCGCTCCACCGCTGCGACTCGGGGAGAAATTGGCTCCCTGTCAGGCTCATGTTCACCGAACCCCAGGGCTTGCGTGACGCCCACCCGCCGAAGAGCTGGTGACGCACCCGCGTGTCCTCGGTGCGATTGAGCAGCGTAACTTCACGAAAGCGATACGTCACGGGGCCCACCGTGTACAGAAAGGTGAGCCGTTCGCGCGTCGCGCGCGAATACGGGAAGACGTTGTACTCGACCGCCGGCCCGGCGAATGCCTGCAACTCCTCATTGGCAAAGTCCGAGCGCGACGCCAGCACCTTGCCGCCCCACGACCAGTGCTCACCGGCGCTCTTGACCGCCAGTCCGTTCCCGCTGTAGCTGCGCAGCTCGTTGATGAACTCGCCCGTGGAGATGGTGAAGCGCTGTCGTTGGAGGTTGGCGTTGCTGTTGAAGACGAGGTTGAGCCCCGCGGTTGTCCGTCGCGCGGAGGCATTGAGGCCGTAGAAGCCGAAGCTCTGCCGCTGCTCACCTTGGAGTGATCCGTTGATCCCCACCCGGTAGACCCAGAAATTCCACGGATCGCGTGTGTTCCGGGGATTGGCCACCGCGCCAATCGCGGCGCCCTTGGGGGCGTTGAAGGCGAGATCGATCCGTCGGGAGAGCCCGGTCCGCATGACATAGGGCGCGAGCCCCACGCGAAAGACGCGCACGAGTTCGCGGCGGCCCACGTCATCCGCGTCATTCGGCAGCGTAGTCGTCACCAGCGTGTCGGCGCGACGCGCAAAGCGGCGCTGCCCGATGAATGTCGTGGTGAGCTCCTGCCCGCCCGCGCCGGTGCGAAGTGTGGTCACCAGTAGCAGCACATCGGCATCCATCCGGTCGCGCATCCAGTTCACGAACGGGATCTCGACGACGAAGAAGTCACGATCGCAATAGCGCGACTGGCAGTCGAGAAAGACCTTCACCGCGTCGGCCTGGCTGGTGTCGCGCACCGCCGGCGGTCGCTCGGTCGACGACTGGGCAGTGGCCTGTCCGGCAATGCAGGCGAAGCCGACGGTGGCGACGCGAAGACGGCGCAGCGACACGACGCGCATGAGCAAGTGGGGCGGCGGAGGAGGTACGCCCGCGGGCCAGCCCTGCGCGCCGAGGGACACGGCGTGAGACACGTCACACCGCGAGAGGGTTTCGCCCCAACGTTGCCTCGGCAGATGAACCGGCCATGACGCGCGCATGAAGATTCGATGACGACTCCGACGCTCGGCTCGCCGAGCTCGCCGCGATGCCATTGCCGAGCTCGCCGATACGACGCACGTTTGCGCCAGGATCACCACCACGCTCGCACCACGCCATGCGCTACCACTTGCTCGGCCGCTCGGCCCTTCGAGTTTCCGAACTCTGCCTCGGCACCATGACCTTCGGCGAAGAGTGGGGGTGGGGTGCCTCCGCCGATGAGAGCCGCCGGATCTTCGACGCGTTCGTCGCGGCCGGGGGCAACTTCATCGACACCGCCAATCGCTACACCGAGGGCACGAGCGAACGCCTCGTCGGCGAGTTCGTCCGGAGCGACCGCGAGCGC
Organism: Gemmatimonadaceae bacterium; assembly: GCA_025453745.1. Classification (GTDB taxonomy): domain Bacteria; phylum Gemmatimonadota; class Gemmatimonadetes; order Gemmatimonadales; family Gemmatimonadaceae; genus JALOPS01. Next base: position 18,042 of record JALOPS010000022.1, on the reverse strand, counting down.
TTCGTCATCGCGTCCAAGTACACACTCTTCACCCGCAAGGGCGATCCCAACGCCGCGGGCAATCATCGCAAGAATCTCGTGCAGTCGCTCGACGCCACCCTCACGCGCATGGGGCTCGAGTATCTCGACCTGTACTGGATCCACGCGTGGGACTTCACCACGCGCGCCGACGAGGTCATGCGCGCGCTCGACGATCAGGTGCGGGCCGGCAAGATCCTCCACGTCGGTGTGTCGGACACGCCGGCGTGGATCGTCTCCCGCGCACAAGCCATCGCCGAGCTGCGCGGATGGACGCCGTTCACGGCGCTGCAAGTCGAGCACTCGCTCATCGAGCGCACCGTGGAGCGCGATCTGATCCCCATGGCGCGCGCGCTCGAACTCGCGGTGACGCCATGGTCACCGCTCGCAGGCGGCACGCTCACCGGGAAGTACCTCGATGCGGCCACCGCCACCGGGCGCGTGCAGCCGACGGCCGAGCGACGCAACGAACGGAACACCGAGGTCGCGCGCGCCGTGGTCGACTTGGCGCGCGAGATCGGTCGCACGCCGGCGCAAGTCGCGCTCACCTGGCTCCGGCACCGCGACTACACCTCGATCCCCATTCTCGGCGCACGCACGCTCGCGCAGCTCGAGGATGCCGTGGGCTGCGTCGACCTCGTCCTCACCGCGGAGCAGCGTTCGCGGCTGGATGCAGCGAGTGCCATCACGCTCGGCTTCCCGCACGACTTCCTCGCGCGGCCCAACGTGCGAGATCTGGTGAGCGGCGCCACGTGGGAAGAGACGGAGCATCCCGCACCGCGCGCGTAGTGCGCGGGTGTGTCAGTCCTCGGCCTGCGCGGCGATCACGAACGCCCGTCGCCCGGCGAAGAGCAGCGCGATGGCGATCGTCATGCCGATGACCGTGACGACGCTGAGTGCGTAGCGCAGTGCGTTGGCATCGCGAAACACGTAGTCGGTCACCAGGGCCACCGACGTCGGCCCGATGAGACCAGAGAGCAGGTTCACCACCACGAAGAAGAGCGCGACGCCCTGGGCGCGCAGCGGCGCCGGCACGAGCATGGACGCGGCCGCCGATGCAGCGCCCCACGGCAGCGCCGCGAAGATGTTCACGAGCGCGAGCAGGACAATCACGACGGGCGGCGCGTCGATGAGCGGGTAGCTCCCCGCACACACGAGCATCCCCACGGCGCCGATGATGCCTGTCAGCAAAGGGGCATCCTGCCGTCCGGTGGCGCGCAATCGGTCGGTCAGCCATCCGCCGAGCAGCACGCCGCACACACCCACGGTCATCGTGAGCGTGCCCTGCACCGTGCCCGCCCGCGCCACGTCCCAATCGAACGTGCGCTGCAGGTGTGTCGCCAACCATCCGGCAATCGCGTAGTTCACCGACGCCGATGCGGCAAAGCCGAGGCTCACGAAGAGAAACGCCGTGCGATGGCGCGCGGCCCATGCCAGCAGGTCGCGCACCGAGCCGCCCGTGGTCGCGCGTACACGCGGCGGCTCGCGCACCGTCAGCAGGAGCAGCGCGATGAGCAGTCCGGGGATCCCGATCGCGAGAAACACCGCTTGCCACGGGCGCACCGCTCCGACGATCGGCAGCAGCCATGAGCCTTCACGCGATGCCGCGGCGACGATGCGCCCACCGATCAGATACGCCAGCCCCGATCCGAGAAACGTGCCGAGCGTGTACACACTGAGCGCGCGCGCCAGCGTGCGGCGGGGAAAGAGATCGGTGATGAGCGAGACGGCCGGAGCCTGCAACGCCGCTTCGCCAATCCCCACGCCGATGCGCGCCGCAAGGAGTTGCCCGTAACTCCGTGCCACGCCCGAGAGCGCCGTCATGACGCTCCATACCGCCACGCCGCCGCCAATGACGGCACGCCGCGAGGCGCGATCGGCGAGTCGCGCTAGCGGGATCGACAGCGTCGTCGAGAAGAGGACGAAGGCAAGCCCCATCAGCAGGCTGACCTGCGTGTCCGTGATGCCCAGATCGCGCTTGAGCGGAGCGACGAGCAGGCTCAGGATCTGTCGATCGATGAAGCCCGACACGTTCGCCAGTGTGAGCACGATCACCGCCCACCAGCCAGCCGCACTCTGCGTCGGTTCGGTGGATGCGGCTCGCGCCGGCACGGCGTCGGGGCGGTCGTCGGTCACCGTGATCGTCACGGGCACGAAGCTAGCGACCCGCTCGGGGGCGTGGTCGGCTGGCGATTGCCGCGCCGAAGTGACAGGATGGAGCCATGTCATCTATCGCCCGCATCTCCTGGACCGGCTCCGCCTTGCTCCTTCTCGCCGCCTGTGCCACCAACCCGGCCACGGGGCGCCGACAGTTCATGACGGTCTCCGAAACGCAGGAGATCCAGATGGGGCAGCAGTATGCCCAGCAGATCGGCACGGAGATGCCGCCGCTCGCCAACGCACCGCTGCAGAGCTACGTGAGCGGCATCGGCAAGGCGCTGGCGGCGAAGAGCGAGCGACCGCAGCTCCCGTGGAGCTTCACGGTGATCGACGATCCCGTGGTCAACGCCTTCGCGTTGCCCGGCGGGCCGATCTACGTCTCACGCGGCATTCTCACCCACTTCAACTCCGAAGCGGAGCTGGCCGCCGTCCTCGGGCACGAGATCGGCCATGTGACCGGCCGCCACTCGGCAAGCCAGATGAGTCGGCAGCAGCTCTACGGTGGCTTGCTGATGGGTGCGGCGATCTTCAACTCCACGGTGGCGCAGAACGCGGAGCTGCTGCAGCAGGGACTCGGCGTGCTCTTCCTCAAGTACGGGCGCGACGACGAAACGCAGGCCGATGACCTCGGCTTTCGCTACATGGCGCGCGAGGGGTACGATCAGCGGCAGATGGTGCGAGTCTTCCAGATGCTCGATCGCACGTCGCCAGCGAGTGCGGAGGGGCGGCCACCCCAGTGGCTCTCCACACATCCCGATCCGGGCAATCGTGTGCAAGCCACCGAGCGACGGCTCGAGCGCGGGCGCGATACCACGGCGCGCCTCATCGAGCGTGAACGGTATCTGCGCGCCATCGACGGCCTGCTTTTCGGCGAGAATCCGCGGGAAGGGTTTTTCGTGAACGGCACGCGCTTCGTGCACCCCGATCTCGCGCTCGAGTTCACCTTCCCCCAGGGGTGGAAGACGCAGAACAGCAAGCAGGCCGTCGCCGCGCAGGAACCGCAGGGGCGCGCGCTGATGGCGTTCGCGTTTGCACAGGGCACCCCCGATGCGGCGGCGCGCCAGTTCTTCGGCCAGCAGGGGATGCAGGCGCGCGAGACGACCGTGCAAGCGGCGGGGACCTCGCGCGCCGGGCTGTTTCAGGTGCAGACGCAGCAGGGAGTACTCGAAGGGCTGGCGGCGTTCGTCGCCTTTGGCGGCAATACGTACCGCTTCCTCTGCTACGGCGGACAGGGGATCATGACCGCGCTCGATCAGCCGTGCCGTCGCTGGATCGGCTCGCTCGCCGAATTGCGCGATGCACAGCTCAAGGGTGTGCAACCCAATCGGGTGAAGATCACGGCCGTCCCGCGTGCGATGACCATCGAGGACTTCGTCCGCGAGTTCCCCTCGACGGTGCCGATCGAGCAGTTGCTCGTGATCAACAATCTCGATGCGGGGGCGCGGTTGACGCCGGGAATGTTGGTCAAGCGGGTGATGAAGTAGCGGCGCATGCGGCGAAACGTGTGGGCGGCCGTCGGTCTCCTGTGCGCGGCGCCGTGTGGCGCGCAGTCGATGGCCGGCCCGCTCGCGCCGGTCTGTCGCGCGGGGGCGAGGCCGATGATCGATACGACCGTCGTCACGCTCGCCATGGCGCCCTCGGCGCGCTTTCGGGAGCGACCATTCGCGGCCGGCGATCGCATGCGCATGCGGTTCATCGCAGATGGAATCCAGCGCCACTTCGTCGCGCCGGCCTCGCTCGGCGATGTGCCGGTCCTGGCCGGTCGCGTACCCTCACCGGTCGATACGGCCGTCGCCGACGAGCCTGGCGTGCTCGGCGGACGACTCATTCTCGCGCTGCATCCGTCGGGCCGGCTGCGTACCGTGTTGTGGGAGATCATTCCGTATTCCGCTCCCTTGGCGAACGCGGTGGTCCGTGCCGTGCAGGTGGCCGACAGCGCGGGAGAACTCGACGGACTCCCGCGCGACGCCGATGCCAGCGATACCCTGGCACTCGACATTCACGATGACGACACGCTGCGTGCCGATGCCGTGCCCATCATGCGTGCCCAGAAGGTGTCGTATCGTGGGGACGCGCCGGTGATCGTGCTGCGACGCGGCACGCTGCACTACCCGCGTGTGGCGGCTGCGCAGGGCGTGGGCACCGAGGGCATGGCGCGTTTTGTCGTCGGCAGCGATGGCAACGTCGTCGAGGCGATGACGCAGATCACACGCGCCGGGTGGCGTGACTTCGTCGAGCCCATGCGGCGCGCCGTACACACCAGCAGCTATCGGGCGGCCATGAGCGGCGGGTGCGCGGTGCCGGCGCTGGCGCAGCAGCCGTTCACGTTTTCCGTGAATCCGTAACGGCGCGACCCGCGCGCGTGGGGAACCCGAGCGCGCGGGATCGGCGCGGAGCTCGGCGTGGCGATCGACCGTTCGATCCCGCGTGCGTGCTCACCCGGCCGAGTGCTCAAACGAACGACGCGGCGTCCCGTGCTTTGGGGCGCCGCGTCGCATACACACAACGAGATGTTGTCCAGCAGAGCGGGCGATGGGACTCGAACCCACGACGTCCAGCTTGGGAAGCTGGCATTCTACCAACTGAATTACGCCCGCAGGGTCCTACCCTTCTACGCTACACCCGGAATCGCCGGACGGCGAGAGAGCCACAGGTCGGGATTGAACCGACGACCGCTCGATTACGAATCGAGTGCTCTACCACTGAGCTACTGTGGCAACTGCATGGGGATGCCCTGGCACGGATTCGAACCGTGACGCCTTTCGGCACCACCCCCTCAAGATGGCGTGTCTACCAATTTCACCACCAGGGCAACTGCACGTGCACCTGCGAACAACGGGAGCGACGGGGCTCGAACCCGCGACCTCTCGAGTGACAGTCGAGTGCTCTAACCAAACTGAGCTACGCCCCCCTACTACACCTGCACACCGTGAGCCTTGCAGCAGGCTGCATAGCCCTAACGGGAATCGAACCCGTCTTTCATCCTTGAAAGGGATGCGTCCTAGCCGATAGACGATAGGGCCCTTCCCGTTGCGATCCGAAGATCGCCCCGCAATAGCGCTAACGGGATTCGAACCCGTGTTCCAGCCTTGAGAGGGCTGTGTCCTAGGCCTCTAGACGATAGCGCCGCAATGCGTCGAGCCGGCGACGCGCCGTCCTACCCTTTCCTGCACAGGCCCGGAGGGACTCGAACCCCCAACCCCCGGTTTTGGAGACCGGTGCTCCACCAATTGAGCTACGGACCTAGACCGCAGCCCCACCCGCAGGCGAGACAGAGGAGTCTGAGGGGTGGCTGACGGGACTTGAACCCGCTACCCCCGGAACCACAATCCGGTGCTCTAACCAGATGAGCTACAGCCACCAGATGGCGTGCTCGCGCACGCCGCCCGCCGGTCCAACCGAGGTCAGTCCGGAGAGATCGGCAACGTAAGGGGTTCAGGCGCGCCGATCAATGGCTCCCGCACATTCCGCGTCGTTCAAGGGGTCAGAGTCCTTGAACGCGCTCCCGATCAAGGGGTCAGAGTCCTTGAACGCACCCTTCAAGGGGTCAGCCTTCAAGGGGTCAGAGTCCTTGAACGCGCTCCGGTTCAAGGACTCTGACCCCTTGAACCGACTTCCCGTCACGACCCGGCGGCGCCACACTCCCCCACCCTGCGCTCGTTCGGCACCTCGCCCGCCTCGCCCATGACGCCTCTCGCTCTCCGGCCGCTGCTCGTACCCGTGCTCACCGTCGGCCTGCTCGCCGCGGCCCCGTCGCCCGCCGATGCGCAGCGCGCACCGGGCACGCGTGTCAGTAGCGCGGCCACGGACGTCACCGACGCCGACCTTGCCGCCCTCCGCTGGCGCCTCGTTGGCCCGTTTCGCGGCGGCCGGGTAGGCGCCGTCGTGGGCGACCCCACCCAGCGCCTCGTCTTCTACATGGGCGCCGTCAACGGCGGTGTCTGGAAGACCACCAACGCCGGGCAGAGCTGGACCAACCTCACCGACAGCGTCTCGACCATCTCGTCGGTCGGCGCGATCGCCATCGCCCCGAGCGACGCGAACGTCATCTACGTGGGCACCGGCGAGCGCGACCTGCGCGAGGACCTCACGCACGGCAATGGCGTGTGGCGTTCCACCGACGGCGGCGCCACCTGGAAGTCCCTCGGCCTCGCCGACACGCGCCAGACCGGGGCGATCCGCGTGGACCCGCGCGATCCCGATCGCGTCTACGTCGCGGCGATGGGACATGCCTTCGGCCCCAATCGCGAGCGCGGCATCTATCGCTCACTCGATGGCGGCACCACGTGGAAGCAGGTGCTCTTCCTCGATGACTCGACCGGTGCCATCGATCTCGCGATGGACCCGTCGAATCCGCGCATCCTCTACGCGGCAATGTGGAAGTTCCAGCGCTTCCCGTGGGGGATGAACCAGGGCGGCGGCAAGACGGGGATCTACAAGAGCACCGACGGCGGCGACACGTGGACGTCGCTCACCGACGCCTCGGGACTGCCCGCCCGCCCACTCGGCCGCATCGGCCTCGCGGTGTCGCCCGCACGCCCGCAACGCGTGTGGGCGAGCGTGGAAGCGCCAGATTCGTCGGGCGGCATCTTCCGCTCCGACGACGGCGGCGCGTCGTGGACGCGCGTCAACGGCGAGCAGAAGTTTCACGTGCGCGCGTGGTACTACTCGACGCTCACCGCCGATCCGCTCGATGAGAACACGGTGTACGTGATGAACCTCTCCGTGCATCGGTCGGTCGACGGCGGCAAGACGTTCGAGCGCGTGCGCGTGCCGCACGGTGACACGCATTTCCTGTGGATCGATCCGAAGGACAACACGCGGATGATCAACGGCAACGACGGCGGCGCGACCGTCTCGCTCGACGGCGGGCGCACCTGGTCGAGCGTGTACAACCAGCCCACGGCACAATTCTACCACGTCACCACCGACAACCGGTTCCCCTACCGCATCCTCGGCGCCCAGCAGGACAACTCCACCGTGTCCATCACGAGCCGGAGCGACAACGGTGCCATCGGCCCCACCGACTACCACAGCGTTGGCGGATGCGAGAACGCGTACATCGCGGTCGACCCGCGCAACCCGGACATCGCGTACGCCGGGTGCTACATGGGCACCCTCACGCGCTACGACCATGCCGCACGCCAGACGCGCGACATCTCCGTGGGGCTCGCCAACTACGACGGTCACGCCTCGCGCGATGTCCCCGAGCGTTTTGCGTGGACGTATCCCATCCTGCTCTCGCCGCACGACCCGAAGACGCTCTACATCTCGTCGCAACACGTCTGGAAGAGCACCGACGAGGGGCACTCGTGGGCGAAGATCAGCCCCGACCTTTCGCGCGCCGACCCCAGGACGATGGGGCCGTCCGGCGGTCCCGTACACTTCGACATGACGGGCACCGAGTGGTACGCGATGGTCTTTGCCCTCGCCGAGTCGCCGCTCGTGAAGGGAGTGCTCTGGGCGGGCACGGATGATGGACTCGTGCACGTCACGCGTGATGGCGGCGGCACGTGGACGAAGATCACGCCACCAGGCTTTGGTGATTTCACCAAGGTCTCGATCATCGAGCCATCGCACTTCGATGCCGGCACCGCGTATGTCGCGGCCAACCGGTACCAGCAGGACGACTACCAGCCGTATCTCTGGAAGACCACCGACTACGGCGCGACGTGGACAAAGATCGTGCGCGGCATCCCCGACGGGGCGTTCACGCGGGCGATTCGCGAAGACCCCAAGCGCCGCGGGGTGCTCTACGCCGGCACGGAGTTGGGCGTGTTCGTCTCGTTCGACGATGGCGCATCGTGGCGCCCGCTGCAGCAGAACCTGCCACGCGTGAGCGTGCGCGATCTGCGCGTGCACGAAGACGATCTCATCGCCGCGACACACGGGCGCGCGTTCTGGTCGCTGGATGATCTGACGCCGTTGCGCGCGATGGCCGACTCGTTGCGCAGCGGTGCACTCGCCGTCGCGGTGCCTGCCGTCACCACGCGCTTTGCGGCGGGGCGGCGCGGTGGCGGCGTCGACGCCGCGGCCAATCCGTGGCCCGGCATCCCGGTGTCCTACTGGCTCCGCCAGGCACCGGCCGATTCGCTCGTCATCGAGTTTGCCACGGCAAAGGGTGAGCTGCTGCGTCGCTTCGTCTCGAAGGCCAAGACGCCCGCATCCGATTCGGCCAAGGCAGCGGCGGTGCCCGCCGCCTACCGCCCTGTCACGGCGACGCAGACGAGCTTCGAGCCGAGCGATTCCGTGCCGCATGCGCGCGCCGGGCTCAATCGCTTCGTGTGGAACCTGCGCATGCCGGGGCCCAAGCTGTTGAGCGAGGTCGTCACCGACGACGGCATGGAGGAAGGCCCGCTCGTGCCACCCGGCGAGTATCGCGTGCGCGTGATCGCCGGACGTGACACCGCGACGCGGACTGCCGTGGTGCGGGGCGACCCGCGCCTCTCGACCACGCAGGCGGAGTACGTCGAGCTCTATACGTCGGCACTGCGATTGCGTGACCAGGTCACGCGCGTCTCCGAGTCGGCCGAGCGTGTGGTGGATCTCAAGGCGCAGATCGGCGACCGGGTGACGCGTACCGCCGAACAGCCGTATGCCGAGCGGGTCAAGAGCGCGGCGAAGCCGTTGACCTCGTCGCTGGAAGGCGTGCGCGCCGAGCTGATCGATGTGCACTCGCACGCGTCACAGATCACGCTGCACTACCCCATCAAGCTCTACAACAAGCTGCTCTACCTGAACCTGCAGCTGCAGGACGGCGATGGGCGGCCGACGACGAGCCATCTGCGCGTGCTTGGCGAACTCACCGGCGAGGTGAACGGGCAGTTGGGCAAACTCGAGGCGCTCGAGCGAAACGAGCTCGCGGCGTTCAACCGGTTGCTCGAGGAGCTCAAGGTGCCGGGGGTGATGGGGAAGAGTCCGCCGCGGCCGGCGGTGGTGCCGTAGGGGAGCGCCTACCGCTTCGCAAGTGTGTCGCCTGCGTAGCGGGCGCTCGCCAACTCGAACAGGATTGCCGCCCACTCGCCGCGCGCCGACACCAGAAAGGCGCGGCTCGTCGACAGTGAGGCTTTCGGATGACGTCTGCATTTGTGCGGTTCGCTCGCCGCATCGGACGACAGTGTTGCGAGCTCCGGCGCGGTAGCGATGCGTCGGCCGTCACACCGCCGGCTGCTTCGTAGTTCCAGTAGTGTGCATCATCGTCACCCAATCGCGGCGTGAGACGCCCCGGTCACCTGATCCCGACGCGCTTCGCGGCAGCCACCACCACTCCACAAGCAGCAGATTTGGCACCCAACACAGCCACGCCGACAACGCATACACCTCGAGAAATCGCAAGCCGAACGCGACACCGAGGCCCAGGTAGACACGCAAGGTGACCGCGGAGAAGGTCAGCGCGAACGCCCGCAGCATCCACATGCGATGCGATGCCATGTGGCCTGCCCGGATCGCCAACACCGCCCGTGTCGTGGTGAACAGCCAGAGCAGAGAGAGTACCAGAAAGCCGGCGCGCGCAGCAACGCCTCCGCGCGTCGACATTGCAAGCGCCCCCCCGCTCAACGACGCGGCAACCATCGCGAGAACGCAGAGCCGACCGAGTGCTCGATGCAGTGCACGGCGCGGACGTTCTGGTCCGGTTTGCAGCTGCACGAGTCCCGCGAGCAGCGCGGCGGCGCCCGTCAACGCGTGCACGACGAGCGTCGTGCGCGTCCACCCGTGACGCGCCGACAGGAACGCGATGGTTCCCGGTGCCAGCAGCACGAAGCTCGACCGTCCGGCTACGCCGATGGCGCTCGCACACAAGAGCCACCACCACCATCGCCGCGCCCGACCATCGGATGCGCGAGTCATCGGCCGTCGAGGGCGGCGGCGACCCGTCGAATGAAGGCCGCGAGCGTGTCACCCGGTACGCGTCCGCTCACCCGCTCGATAAGACGGCCGGTGTCGTCCACGAAGTAGACGTTCACGGCGGCCGGCGTGAAGCCGTATCGGGCCGCGACCCGTCCCTTCCAGTCCAGCAAGACGTGTTCGGCGCCACGAAATCCCCGGCGCACGAAGGGACGGATCATCGCCGGCACTTGCACCAGATGAGCAACCTCGATCAGCGGCACGTCTGGCTGCATGTCCTGCAATGCCGCCACCCACGGCTTGGCGTGGCGTGCACCGTCGCGATCGCTCATGACGACCAGTCGCGGTGATCCACTGCCCGGACCCGCGATGATCGTCTCACGGCCGTCTGCTGAGGTCAGCACGAGCCGCGGCGCGGTGGGGGCGGGCTGCACCAGCGCCGCCTGCCATACGACGATCGTGAACGTCGCCACGTAGCCGATGCGTCGCGCGCTCAGGTCCGCCCCTTCACCATGGCCGCCAGGCGATCGAGGTACGTCTCCAGCGCCCGTCGTCCCTTCGCCGTGATTCGGTACGTCGTCAGCGGTTTGTCGTTCTCGAAGCGCTTGTCCTCGGCGACGTACCCGGCATCCCGGAGCTTCTTCATGTGCGCGCCAAGATTGCCGTCGCTCGCACCGAGGCGTTCCTTGAGCGCCGCGAACGTGGCAGCGCCCGTGACCGCTAGGAGCGTCATGGCAGCGAGCCGCAACCGCGCCTGCAGCACGACGTCGAGTTGCCGGTGGTCGTAGACATCGGTCATGCGACCGGACGGCGCGCGACCACGCGAACGATCGGCACGATGAGCCAGCACACAATCGCAAGCGCGAAGGCACCGAGGCGCAGCGAACTCGACATCACGAAGAGCGCCAGCGCTGTGACCCACCAGAGCCCGCCGAGCCACGCCACCACGGGTCGCTGCACAAGCGCGCTGGCCGCGATGAAACCGGCCCCGAAGAGACCGGCGAAGATAGGCGTGATGGCCTGTGGCTGCACCACGCCGGCGAACACCCCACCGAATCCGATGAGAGTCATGGCGCCGAGCATGGCGCTCCACAGACCGAGGAACGCGCGCTGCGCGATGATCTGGGGCGGTCGCAGCCCGCCCCTCGACCGCAGACGGACAGCCGTGAGTACCCAGGCCGACCCGATGACCGCGACCCAGAACCAGACCGAATCGAGTGCGGGGACGACGTAGCTCGCGGCTGCGGCGACGGCGGTCAGCGTGCCCCAGATGAGCAGCGGCACCAGGTCCACGTCTGCGGCCTTCTGGCTGGCCTCGAGGGCGCGGCGGACGAAGGCGAGGTCTTCGGCGAGTTGGTCGTCTGTCATGGGCTCTGTAGAATAGAGTACTCTATTGTCTTCCCATGTCAAGACGAGCGACACGACTCGCGCGGACGCGCCACGCCGATCACAGCGCTCGCAGGACCGCCGATGGCAAACCGGCCCCCCACGAGATCACGTCGACCCGCCATACGCGTGGCCGACCAAACGCGACGAAGCGGATGCACCGCTCGCGCACCGGGAATCAGCTACCCCCACCGATAGCCGTGCGTCGCCAGCGGCAACGACCGCACGCGCTCCCCTGTCACCGCAAAGATCGCATTGCACAGCGCCGGCGCCACCGGCGGATACGCGGGCTCGCCCATCCCCGTCGGCGCATGCTCCGTGATGCGGAAGTGCACGTGCACCGGTGGCGCCTGCGCGATGCGCAGCAGCGGATAGTCGCCGAAGTTCGCCTGCACCGTGCGGCCGCGCTCGAACGTGATGGCCTGCCCCATCGTCGCCCCCAGCCCGTCGAGTACCGAGCCTTGCACCTGCTGCTCCGCGCCACTCGGATTGATGATCTGGCTCCCCACATCACCCGCGACCCAGACGCCGTTGACGGTCACCTGCTTGTCGGCCGTCACCGTCACGTCCACCACCTCCGCGAAATAGCCGCGATGGCTGTAGTGGAACGCGATGCCGAGCCCCGTGCGTGGCGGCAGGCGGCGCGTCCCCCACCCGGCCTGCTGCGCGACGAGTTCGAGGACGCCGCGCACGCGCGCCGCGTCAAAGCCGCCGCGGGTTGCCACCTCGCTCTGCGCAGGCGGTGAGCCCAGGAGCTCGAGCCGCACCGCCAACGGATCGCGACGCGCCGCGTGCGCCAGCTCATCGAGGAACGACTGCACCACGAACGCAATCGCGTTGCTCCCCGGCGCGCGCAGCGGACCGGTGGGCATGCCAAAGGGGATGAGCGACTGGCCCAACGCGTAGTTGGGCACGAACGAAGCGGGAAACTCCGTGGGCGACATGCCCGCATTGCGCGCCACCCGATCGCCCGAACCGAAGGTGACGAAGTGATTGCGCCAGGCGACCACGCGCCCCGTCGCGTCCACGCCGCCGCGCAGGAAGTGATGAGCTCCCGGACGGTAGAAGCCATGCTGCGTATCGTCCTCACGCGTCCAGAGCAGCTTGACCGGTCGCGCCACGCGCTTGGCGATCGTCGCGGCTTCGAAGACGAAGTCGTGCGTGTAGCGCCGCCCGAACGCGCCGCCCAACCGCACGAGATGCACCGTCACGTTGCTCGGCGCGATCCCGAGCAGACGCGCGACATCCTGCCGGGCGCCTTCGGGATCCTGCGAGGGCGCCCAGAGCTCGAGCGCGCCATTCGCGAACCGCGCCGTGCAGTTCATCGGTTCGAGTGTGGCGTGATGGAGAAACGGGTACGCGTAGTGCGCGTCGACCGCGCGCGCGGCGGTCCGCAGCGCGTGGTCCGCGTCTCCGGCCGTGTGCAGCGTGGCATGCCACGGCGCCGCCGCCAGCTCGGCCGCGCGCTGGTCGAAGGTCGCGGTCGACTGCTGCGCGGTGCTCCCCTCGTTCCACTCCACCACGAGCTGCTGTCTCGCGCTCCGTGCCGCCCACCACGAATCGGCCACGATGGCCACACCACTCACCAATCCGAAGATGTCGGGTGTGCCGTCGACCACGAACGCATCGTGCACCCCCGGGAGGGTGCGCAGGTGATCGGTGTTCGCGCGGGCCACGGTACCGCCGAAGACCGGGCACTTCACATACATGGCGTGCAGCATGCCCGGCAGCGAGACGTCGATGCCGAACAGCGGCTTGCCGGTCACGATCGCCGCGTTGTCGACGTTGGCGCGCCGCGTGCCGATGAGCCGGAATTCGCTCGGTGTCTTGAGCCCGACGCGCGAGAGATCGGGCGCGGGCATGGTGGCCGCGCGCGCCGCCAGTGCGCCGTAGGGCAGCGTCCGCCCGCTCGCACGGTGATGCACCACGCCGCGCGACGCGTGGCATTCGCTCGCGGGCACGCTCCATTCCGTCGCAGCCGCCGCGACGAGCATCTCACGCGCCGCGGCACCCACGCGGCGCATCTCCATCCAGTTGAGCGGCACCGCCGTGCTCCCGCCGAGGAACTGGCGACCGTAGCGCGCCACATCGCCGTCGGCCTGTTCGACTTCGACGTCGTTCCACTCGACGTCGAGCTCTTCGGCAATGAGCATGGGGAGCGTGGTCTTGATCCCCTGCCCGGCCTCGGGATTCTTGGCGACGATCGTGACGCGCCCCGTCTCGGCGATGCGGATGAAGGCGTTGAGCTGTCCGCCGCTGGCGGCGCCGGCTGTCGTGGCAGGGGACGGCAGCACGCCGTCCGGCAGCGCATAGAGGCCGAAGAGCACGCCGCCGCCGGCGACGCTCGAGACGCGAAGAAACGTGCGACGGCTGAGGTCGTGCGCGAGCATGGCGGGCCTCCTCTGCTCAAGTGCCAGTTCGCCTGTGTGCCGCGAATCTAGGGCGCGAACCGCTCCGGCAAGAGCGCTCGGGTGGTCGGGCGCACCGGGGAGGACGTCTGCGGCCCGACGACAGCTCCACAACAACGCGGGCCGGGCGCCATCACGGCACCCGGCCCGCTGCGTCGCTGCAATCGCGACTGCTCACTCCTTCGCCCGATCCAGATACTCGCCGGTGTTCGGATTCACGCGGATCCGCTCGCCCTGCGCGAGGAACTCGGGCACGTTCACCGTGACGCCGTTCTCGAGCTTGGCCGGCTTGGAGCTCGCCGTCTTGGTCGCGCCCTTCATCACGGGCGACGTCTCGACGATCTCGTAGACCAGGTACTGCGGCAACTGAATGCCGATCGGCTTCTGGTTGTAGAACTCGGCGAGGATCTTGAGTCCCGGCTGCATCCACGGCGACGCATCGCCCAGCGCCTCTTCATCCATCTCCAACTGCTCGAAGTTTTCCGTGTTCATGAAGTGGTACGTGTCGCCACCCTGATACAGGAACTCGAGCTCGTGCGTCTCCATCGCCGCCTTCTCGATGGTGTCCGACGCGCGGAAGCGATACTCGAAGTTGGAGCCGGTGCGGAGGTTCTTGAGCTTCGTCTGGACCATCGCGCGGAGGTTGCCGGGCGTGTGGTGACGGAACTCGATGACGCGGCACGGATCGCCTTCGTACACGATCACCATGCCACGACGGATCTGGGTCGCGGTAAAGGCCATGAGGTGCTCTGATATGGGGAGCGGCCGCTCCACCGGTCGGCGCGCCGGGGCAACGCCGTAACGTGAAGTGCGACCGACGGTTAGGTCGTGATCAGCCCAGCAATCTCGCCAGTCGCGCCGCTCCGGTCAACGCACCCGTTCAAGGGGTCAGAGTCCTTGAAGGGAGATCCGTTCAAGGGGTCAGAGTCCTTGAAGGGAGATCCGTTCAAGGGGTCAGAGTCCTTGAAGGGGGATCCGTTCAAGGGGTCAGAGTCCTTGGAGGCGGTTCAAGGACTCTGACCCCCTGAAGGCGCTTCAAGGACTCTGACCCCTTGAAGCCGTTTCAAGGACTCTGACCCCTTGAAGCCGTTTCAAGGACTCTGACCCCTTGAAGCGACAGCCGTTTCAAGGACTCTGACCCCTTGAAGGGGGGGACCGCACGAGCGGGGCGAGGGCGCCCCACACCGTGGTCGCGACCCGGCGTGCCCCCTCCTCGTTGGGGTGGATGCCGTCGGCCTGGTTGAGCGACGCCACCCCGGCGACGCCGTCGAGCAGAAACGGCATCAGCGTCACGCCCGTCTCCTTCGCGATCGCGGGAAAGACCGCGTGAAACCGCGACGTATAGGTCGCGCCCAGGTTGGTTGGCGCCTCCATCTGCACCAGCGCGACGGATGCGGCCGGCTGCGCGGCGCGCACACGCGCGATGATCGCGCGCAGGTTGGCCGCCGTGGAGTCGGGGTCGACGCCGCGCAGCCCGTCGTTGGCACCCGTCTCGATCACCACCACGTCCACGGGCTCCTTGACGAGCCAGTCGATCCGGCGGAGCGCGCCCGCCGACGTCTCGCCACTGACCCCGGCGTTCGTCAGCTCGAACGGGGTGCCCGCCGCCTCTGCCTTGCGCGCCACGAGCGCCGGATATGCGCTGTCCGGGTCGAGGCCGAGTCCTGCCGTCAACGACGTCCCGACAAACAGGACGCGCGGTCCGCCGGTACGCACCGACGGACCGCTCGACGCCACCTCGGGTACCGCCTCGGACGTGGTCGGCCGTTCGGCGGGTGTGCCCGCGCCGGGCGTGCCGCCATTCTTCGTCTCGCCACAGGCGATGCACACGGTCGTGACCGCAGCGATCGACAGCAGTCGCTGCACGTGCGGGATCGCCCCGCGCCCCCCTCTGCGTTGCCTCTGCATGCTCGTTGCCGAAAAGCTGACCAAGGAATACGCCAGCGGCGCCGGCGCACTCGCCGTGCTGCGGGACGTCTCGTTCACGATCACCGATGGGGAGCTCGTCTCCATCATCGGCCCCTCCGGCAGCGGCAAGACGACGCTGCTCGGCCTCCTCGCCGGTCTCGATACCCCGTCGCGGGGGGCAGTGCTCCTCGACGGCACGGACCTCGCCCGGCTCGATGAAGATGCACGGGCGAAGGTGCGCGGTGAGAAAGTTGGGTTCGTCTTCCAGAGCTTTCAATTGATCCCCACGCTCACGGCGATCGAAAACGTCACCGCCCCGCTCGAACTGCGCGGCGATGTGCCGACCAAAGTCGCCATCGCCCGCGCCACGGCGCTGCTCGACCGCGTGGGACTGAGCGGCCGGCACACGCACTTCCCCACCCAGCTCTCCGGGGGCGAGCAGCAGCGGGTCGCGATCGCGCGCGCGTTCGTCAACGAGCCGCGCATCCTCTTTGCCGATGAACCCACGGGCAACCTCGATGGCAGCACGGGCGCACGCATCGTCGAGCTGCTCGAGGAGCTCAATCGCGAACGGGGATCGACCGTCGTCCTCGTCACGCACGATGCGCAGCTCGCCGCGCGCACGCAGCGCACGATCCAGCTCAAGGATGGCGTCATCGTCGCCGATCGCCGCAATCCGCCGGTGACGGCCGATACGACCGCGGCGAGCCTCCACCACACGGAGGATCGGGGGCACGACGCGTCGACCCCGGGTCACGAGGCGCGCGCGTCGTCCGACGCGTCGGCCGCGGCGTAGTCCGATGACCTTCGCCGCCCTGACCCGCTTCGCGTGGCGCGAGAGCCGCACCGCGCGGCGGCGCCTCGCGCTCTACATGTCGGCGATTTCGCTCGGTGTCGCCGCACTCGTCGCGATCGACTCGTTCGCCGAGAACATCACGCGATCGCTGCGCGACCAGTCGCGCACGCTCTTGGGCGGCGATCTGGCGTTCAGCTCCAACACGGTCTTTCCCAAGCCGGTCGCCGCGCTGGTCGATTCGCTCGACGCCGCGCGCGGGGTACGCGTGGCCCGCGTGACGACGCTGGGCTCGATGGCGCTCGTGCCGCGCACCGGCAAGACACGGCTCGCGCAGTTGCGCGCCGTCACCGACGCCTACCCGCTCTACGGCGCCATCGAGACGGAGCCGGCCAACCAATGGACGCGCGTGGCCAACGAAGCGGCGATCGTCGTCGATCCCGCGCTGCTCGTCGCGCTCGAAGCACAGGTCGGCGACACGGTCACGCTCGGCTTCTCGAAGTTCGTCATCGCCGGGTCGATCAAGCAGGCCGCGGGTGATCCCGGCATCGCCTCGCTCGTGGGGCCGCGCATTCTGCTCGATGCGTCCCGCCTCGAGGCCACCGGACTCACCGGATTCGGCGCACGCGTGCAACACGAGGCGCTCGTACGCTTGCCCCCGCGCGCGGATCCCAAGGCCGCGCTCGCGTCGATCAAACCCACGCTCGAGAAGGCGCGCATTCGCGCGCGGAGTGTCATCGATACCGAGCGCGACTTCACCGACGCCATCGGCCGGCTCGCCGACTTTCTCGGCATCGTGGGACTCATCGCGCTGCTGCTCGGTGGCATCGGCGTGGCGAGCGGCATTCACGCGTTTGTCGCGAGCAAGATCGACACCGTCGCCATTCTGCGTTGCCTCGGTGCGTCCAGCCGACAGGTGCTCGCGATCTACCTGCTCCAAGCGGGCGTGATGGGGCTCGCCGGCTCGGCCGCGGGTGCGCTGCTTGGCGTGGCGGTGCAGTTCCTCCTGCCGCGCGTGGTCGGCGGGCTCCTGCCGCTCGACGTGCAGCCCACGCTCGAGCCGGTCGCGATACTCACCGGCATGCTCACGGGCGTGTGGGTCGCGCTGGGCTTCGCACTCCGGCCGCTGCTGGCGGTGCGCACCATTCCCCCGCTGCAGGCGCTGCGCCGCTCGTCGGATGCGTCGATCCTTGCCGGCCGCTGGCGCGAGCCGGTGCGACTCGCACTCGACGTGGTGCTGCTTGGCAGCATCGTCGGCATCGCGATCGCGCGCATGGGCGCACTCAAGGACGGCCTGATGCTCACCGCGGGGATCGCCGGCGTCATTGGCGTGCTCCTCCTCGCGGCCACGGGGCTCTCGCTCCTGGCGAGGCGCTCGCTGCGCGCGGCGTGGCCGTTCCCGATTCGCCAAGGGATCGCCAACCTCTATCGCCCCGCCAACCAGACGCGTGCGGTCACGCTGTCGCTCGGCTTCGGCGCGTTTCTCCTGAGCACGGTGTACCTCGTGCAAGCGCAGTTGCTCAC
>JALOPS010000231.1 GCA_025453745.1 Gemmatimonadaceae bacterium | reverse complement strand
CTCCGGGGCCCGGCGCGCATGGCTTACCGAGCACAAACTCTCTGGCGCGAATCGAACCCGGCAAGCCCAATCAAGAAGCCTAAATCGAGCACTTCGATCACACGTTCCGCCACCGACATCTTGACGCGTCGGTGTTCCCGCGTTGTCGGAAGTTCAGCAGGTCACTTCGGAATGGCGACCCGCAAACAACACCGAATCTGGATACCACAGCTGCAGGGGCGTACCACCTACAGACTGTTCCGCCGAGACACACGAGCGTAGCTGCGGCTGATCTGCGAATGGCCTCCTGACGTAGAAGATCACGTTCCGACTCTTCACTACTTCGCGAGCGCGCGCTCAGCGCCCGCTCTCAGAAAGAGCCTTAAGGATGGCAGACAGGCTCCGAATCGCCTGAATTGGCCGAAACTCCTGGAGGTTCTCTAGGAGACTCTCACGGGCGTGTACCGCCCAGTTTCCGTGAAGCCGAATCTTCGTCGCTTGGTCTTTAAGCTGCTGAGGGATGAGTCGGCTTTGGAAACTCGCGAAACGAATCATGGATTCAAGATCTGGTCGTGAAGATGGCCGCGCCTGATTTGACGACCTTGCGAGTTCCTCCAACAAGTTCTCTCTTTCGATTGCCTCCTTAAGGGCTTCTTCAAGCGCAGCTCGTACCACGATAAAGACGGCCAAATCATGCCCGTCCAAGTAGAGTCGACTGATCTCCTCAAGATAGCTTTGCGTAAAGCCATCGAATGAGAACTCACGTACCACGCCAATAATTTCAGCGAGCCGCTCGCGGAAGAGCTGCACTCGGGAATCAACCTGATTGAGCAGCGCCATCTCGATGGATGTCACTGCAATCGGGTTCTTGAGAAGATCGGCACGATCCTTCTCCTGAAGCGGGATCATGCGCTCAACGAAGGCGAGAGTGGTGATCTGACCCGTTGGCCGAAACCCAGCTCCCGAGGCAAGCAAGTCGCGCGCGACTCGCTCAAGCTCAATCACGACATTGATCGTCTGCTCGTCAGCTTCATCCCACATTGCATCGTACGCCTGCTGCAGGTCTTTTAGGTACGAGCTGACATTGGCGGTGGGCGTCATCTCTACATCAATCTCGTGCCATTGATCAGCCATCGTCGTCTTCTCCTCGTTGAATCCGTCGTCAATGAGTAGGCTGCTCCCGAAGCCAGACTCGGAACGGTCCGCTGGCGGGGGATCCTACACTTATCTCAAGAATGCCCTTTAGGTCAACAAGGCTACGATTCGCCTGCGAACCCGTAGTGATTCGTTCGCCAGCCTTGAATCTACACATACAGTATCCCTGTCGTGTCACCGATCAATGCGACCTTCGCGCGCTCGCGGCCACCGAATGGTGGGTGACGGCAAGATGAGATCAACTGACATCGCTGACTTGATCGCCGTAGAGCATGATGTCAAAGCCGAGCCAGCGCAGTGATCTCAGCGTTCGGCTCTTGCGAGCGGGAGTTACTTCAGCGTTCGTCCAACCGAAGCGCTCCTGCACAGCACTCAGATCGAACTCGATGAGTCGTTACTGCGGATCGTAAATGCACCGATACATCCGCACGTCCAACGGTTCAGTACTGAAGGCCAGAAAGCTCAGGGTGTCGCGAATCCGATCAAGGCTGTTGCGTGCACGGAAGTCCTTGAGGTGCGCCTCGTGCCCTCCTTTGAAGAAGCGAAGGCGATCATGGAACGAGGTTGCGCAGGATAGCGCTTGGAGGATTTCTTCGTATGTCGCATTCTGCAGGCTATCTGGGGAGCGAAAGATCCTGCACATCAGCGGGAAGCGACGAGTCGCCACGTCGTCCAGATGCGCATACGCACTAGCGAACCAATCTCGCAATGCGCTGTTGATCTTGTGCTCCAAGGCATCGCCCGCAAGCAGCGGCTCCTCGAGATAGGACTCTCCCTTTGTGTATCGACTGCGCACCCAACCAAGAAACGCATCGACCTCGATGCGTAAGGGCAGCTCGACCTCTGAGTACTTCCGCCGCCCAGTTGCGTCGTAGAGCCGCTGCACGGTCAAAAACGCCGATAGGAATTCTTGGTACTCCGCGCGGTATTCCTCAATGAAGAAGTCGGACCGGGCCCTCGCCCGCTTGCCGCGATCGATATTGGCGATCCGACGTGCCAGCAGGTTCTGCGTGAGCGTCTCCAGCTCCTCGAGTTCTTTTCTGCTCGCCTTGAAGCGATCGAGCATCCCTTGGTAGGCGTCAAGCGTCGACGCCTCGATCGGCTCGACTTGATCCCAGTACTCGGTGAACACGGCGGTTAGCTCCTCAAAGCACGGATCAGTGGGCGGGATGACTACGTTCACCTCCTGATTTCCATTGAGCGCCGCCTGTGTCATGTTCGATGACCCCACGATTGCGCCGTCGCGAGGGAAGATGTAGAGCTTTGGGTGGAACGTCGTTTGCGATGTGCCTCTCAGCTGGATCCCTTCGACACCGAGCATCTTCCGCAAAGCGGACGGCCGTGTTGGGTACCCGAGTCGCACGATGATCTTCAGGCGACTTCCTCGCTCAGCGAGATGCAGCAACGGCTCTGCATCCGTGAGGAACGCGACTGCCACGAGGACGTTCTGTGGACAGGACGAGAAAGTGTCGAATGCTGATCGCAGGAAGTCCCGTCGTGTGTTGCTGTTGGTGTACAGCGCTATGCGGCTGCGTGTCTCGTCGTGCATGGCCAGTTTGCGACTCCATGTGGAACGTTGAGCATCAGCCGATGAATCGGTGCAACCGATGCCATTCGAAGTAGGGCTCGCTATGGACATTGTGCGCGCTGCACAGTCGTTTCTTGTACTTGTCGGCAGCCTTCCGGAGTGCCGCAGTCGATCTGAGCATCGACGACACGCGGACCGCACCGCCTTCGTCGACTGTGATCCATCCGCGCTCATACAGTGCATCACAGCCGAAGACACAAACAGCGAACGCCACGTGCTCGGCGTCTCGACGTTGACGACTCGTACAAGACGAACGTTGCTTGATATGGGCCGCGACCAGAAGCTCGGTTGGCACTTTGACCCCGCACAGCGCGCACGATCCGCAACCCTTTGCATCGGCTCGTACGTGGAGCCTTCGAAGGTATGCTTGTTCAACTCGGCCCATTGCGTCCACAAGCTTGTCCAGTGGACCGGCAATGCGTGCCGCTACGAGATAGCGTTTCTCTTCGACGGCGAGGTACCAGTCGCAGGGCACGCCTGCCACGTACTCGAGCGTCTTCGCGCGTTTTCCACACAGAAGCGCCTCGAAGCCTGCCTGCGAGATCATCGCCACCGGATATCCCGCCTTTAGTCTCTCCAGGACAGCGGCCTCCTTTAGGCCGAACTCTCCGTAATGCCAGCGAGTCGATGTCCCGCGGACGAGTACCTGAAGCTCATGTCCTGCCGTTGTCAATCGATTTTCGGGTGTACCGCCCAAGCGTCTCACTTCGTCGTATTGGTGCACACGCGAATGTGCCCCCTTTCCAGTGAACGCTACGCGAACGCCCTTGAGACTTGTGATCGTGCGGGGGTAGAGAGTGCCTCGCATTGACTTGGACTATTGAAAGGTGTCTTGTGGCGCGCTTCCCAACTACGCAGCATGAACAGCCGCTGCCGATTGATCATGCAGTATGGGCCCGCAGCCCGGGAGCCCCCCGGGTAAGGCCATTCCGTGCTCGCGAAGAGCGCCTACACTTCGGTCGCGCCAAGATGTCTGAGCAGATCCTCGCCGATGCGGGCGCACCGTGTTCCGTGGTGCCGACGACGACGAGGACAGCCCGCGCAGGCTCGTCGGCGTGCACTGTCAGACCCTCGCGCGATCCTCCGATGCACGATGGACAACCCATCGGCGCACGCTCTTGGAGGATCGACATGTCCACGCTGCTTCGCACGACCGCGCTCGTCGCCGCAATTGCTTTGCTCGCTGCCTGCGGCGGTGGCGATTCGACGCCGACACAACCACCGCCACCAGCACCCGTCGGAAGTGTCTCAGTGTCGCTCGGCGCCGCACAACTCGTCGCCGGCACCACCACGACGGCCACCGCACAGCTACTGAGCACCACCGGCGCGACACTCGCGGGATGCACCGTCACCTGGACGTCAGGCAACGAGGCGGTCGCCACGGTATCGGCCACCGGTCTTGTCACCGGCGTCTCGCCGGGCACCGTGAGCATCACCGCGACAAGCGAAGGACGCAGCGGCAGCACGACGCTGACCGTTACGCCTGTACCGGTGGCGACCATCACCGTCGCCCTCGCGCAATCGAGCGTCACGGCCGGCACCAGCACGGTGGCCAGCGCGACGCTCCGCAGCGGCAGCGGTGACGTGCTCAGCGGACGCACGATCACCTGGTCGTCATCGAGCACTCCGGTCGCAACGATCAACGACGCCGGCGTCATCACCACGTTCGCCCCCGGCACCACCACCATCACCGCCACCAGCGAAGGCCGCACGGGTAGCGCAACGCTCACCGTGACGCCCGTACCGGTGGCGAACATCGTGGTCACGCTCGCTGCGACATCGTTGCAGATCGGGCAAACCACGACCGCACAGGCCGTCGTGCGTGACGCCAACGGCAACGCGCTGACGGGTCGAAGCGTCACGTGGATCTCGTCGAACACCAGCGTGGCCACCGTGAGCCAGAGCGGTGTCGTGTCTGCACTTGCCGTGGGCACCACCGAGATTCGCGCCACGAGTGAGGGCCGCATCGGCAGCGCACTCCTGCAGGTGTCCGCCAGCGGCGCCGCCTCGGTCACGCTCTCGCCCACGGCCATCATCATGCTCGCCGGCGACTTGCGCTTCGTCGTCGCGTCGGTGCGTGACGCCAACGGTCAGGTGCTCAGCGGACGCACCGTGAACTGGTTCACCTCCGATACGACCATCGTGCAGGGTGCGGTGCGCGGCGACACCGCCCTCATCACCGGGCTGCGCGCCGGTTCGGCCACCGTGTCCGTGGCCGTCGACGGACGGACCGCCAGCATCCCGGTTCTGGTACAAGCGCCCACCACCAACGTGTGCACGCTCATCGCGGGTGCGTCCATCATCGCGAACGACGGACGCTTCCTCGGCCGCTTCAGCAATCGCTTCGACAGCGAGTCCGTGCTCAACGAGTTCGGCGAGTTCGGCAGCCGCTTCGGCGCCAACAGCACCAACAATCAGTTCGGCACGTACGGCAGCCAGTTCAGTACGCTCTCACCGAACAATCCGTTCACCAGCACGCCGCCGCGCATCGTCCGCAATGGCACCTTCATCGCGTTCTACACGGTGAATCAGAGCCTCACCCCGCGAGTCGCCCCGGCGTTTGCCCTTACGTGCGCGTTTCCCTGATCGGTTTCGAGTCGTCTTCGCAGGCGCGGTCCATCGGGTCCGTGGCGCGTAGGGCGCGAGCCCCTATCTCGAGAGGACATCGTGAAGGTTTCCCAACCGATCGGAACACGTGGCAGCCTGCAGTTCATGCAGCAGCTCGTCTCGCGTCATCCTCAGCGCCTCACGCAGCTGCTGCGTGAGGCAGGCGCCCTGCGCCACGAGAGAGAGCTCGTCTGGCGATCCCCGTTGCCGGACGATGGCTGGGCGGAGTATCGGGACGCGGCGTTCCTTGAGCAGGTGGGACTCTTGCATCTCGCGCCGCAACTCGCCGCCTTCTGGCCGTCGCGCGGCCCGCAGTGGGACGCACTCGCAGTCGCGGGCGAGACGGTGATCCTTGTGGAGGCCAAGGCGCATGTGGGCGAGCTGATCTCCCACTGCGCCGCGCGCGACGAGGGCTCGCGCGCGCTTATCCGGCAGTCGCTTAACGCAACACGTCGCGCGCTCGGCGCCACGGGTGACCGCGACTGGATGCACGAGTACTACCAGCTCGCCAACCGGCTCGCACATTTGTGGTTCCTGCGGTCGCACGGTGTCGATGCTCAGCTCGTGCTGCTCAACTTCACTGGCGACACCGGCATGCCCTCACCGTCCACACCAGCGGCTTTCGCCGATGCCTACTCGGCGGCACACGCGCAGCTCGGACTCGCGAGCAACGTCACGGTACCCGGCCTGACCCATCTGTACCTCGATGTATCCGAACTGAACTGACGCTGACCGACGCGCGAGAGCGCGTCGGAGAAGCGATCACGACGGTGTGGTATCGGTACCCACTCGAAACACGCCGCGCTGTCGAATGCGATACGTGCCCCGATCGGTCCGGTCGAGGCATCGCTCGTCCAATGCGCACTGCGACGACGCACTCCCCGGGTAGGTGAGATCCGCCATCGGCGTTCCTGCACTCTTCCAGCGCCCGGGATAACGCGCTTCGATCCAGTCCGTCACCTCGGCGATCGTTCGTTCGCCGCCCAGCGCGGTCATCGCTTCCCAGATCGCCTCGGCCTGATGCTGCGCCGTCATCGTAGTCGCTCCTGTGATGTGTGGTTACCATGGGCAACGTCGGCACGACCAGCGACGCACACCATGGCGCGACGCCATCCTGCGAGCACTGCCCTGCTGGAGACGGCGCAGGCGTGGTCGCCGTCACTGTCACACCCCCCCACGATCGTCCCGGTGTCCCCCACCCGGAGCATCGTATGGGCGCACTCCACTCCACCACCAGCTGGTCCACCTTCGCCCGCGGCCTCGCGCGCACGCTGCACGCACTCCACGACGGCGACTTCCTCATCGTCGCGCACGCGCGCATCAACTACTACGTGCAGTTCGCGCACGGTGGCGCCAGGGGCCTGCGCGCCGAGGCGGTGAGCAACACGTACAT
>JALOPS010000230.1 GCA_025453745.1 Gemmatimonadaceae bacterium | reverse complement strand
GGGACGCGGAAGGTGTCAGTGTTCGCCGTGAGGACCATGGCCGTTGGTCTTGGCGCGGCGATGGAGCTCGGCACGCGACTCGAGCGAAGGGAGCGCGGCATCGAGCAGTGCCTGCACACGCAGCAGGCGATCGCGCGGCGATCGCGACGCGAGGAGCGCCTGGCGATCGTCGAGATCGAAATCCACGAGCGCCGCGATGTGGAAGGCCAGCATCGCGGAATCGTCGCTGAGTGCGGGGATGGGCGACTGGTCGTTGCCCAGCGCGCGCGCGGCACGCGCGGCGCGTTCGAAACGGGCGCGAACCGCGTCGGCGAGCTCCTGATTGGCCGCGGGCTCCTCGGGGAGATCGTCGATCAGCGTGACGGCGCCCACGAGGTAGGGCGTATCGACATCCGTGAGGCGATCGAGCGTGAAGCGTGCTTCACCGACCACCAGGATGTTGGACCGACCGTCGCCCAGCGGGTCGACCGACTCCACGCGAGCGATGCACCCCACACGCCCGTCTGCGAGCGATTCGTCGGGGCCATCGGGTGCGAGGATCAGGCCAAAGCGGCGATCGGTCGCGAGGCAGTCGTGCAGCATCTGCCGGTAGCGCGGCTCGAAGATGTGCAGCGGCGCCGTGGCATCCGGAAAGAGGACGAGACGGAGCGGGAAGAGCGGCAGTGTGCGGGCCACTACGCGAAACTAACTGGAAGCCTCGCCGGAACGCTGGCGCATGAGGCGACGCAACGCCTCGAACTCGAACGGCTTCTCGAGTACGGGAAGCAGGGGCGCATTGGGCGCGGACACCGCGGCGCCGAACGGGTCGCCTGTGATGATCACGAGTCGCCCGGCGAGGGTCGGATCACGCTGGACGAGGACGCCGTGGAACTCGGCCCCGGAGAGCCCGGGCAGCCGCGCGTCACACAGCACGAGGTCGAAGGCGGGACGATCCGGGCGCTCGATGAGCGTGAGCGCCTCGTCGGCGTCGGCACACGCCGTGACCTCCCATCCCTCGCGCACGAAGAAGCGGCCGAGGGTGGATCGGATGGTCGGCTCGTCATCGACGACGAGAGCGTGCGGCATGTGCTGGTGGGCGAAGGGGGACCGCCACGGCGACATCGCCTGTCCACAAACAATACGCGGCGGCTCCGTTTGGGGAGCCGCCGCGTGAGGCGTTTGCGCGGTTGGTCGCTCAGGCCGACTGCCAGAACCCGGCCAGCGCCTTGCCGTCGGGCGACTCGCGGAGCTTCTCGAAGGCGCGCTCCCGAATCTGCCGGATCCGCTCGCGCGTGACACCGAGCAGCTCGCCGATGCGCTCGAGCGTCATCGCTTCGGCGCCCTCGTCGAGTCCGTAGTACAGACTCAGGATGCGGCGTTCCCTGGGCGAGAGGTACTTCCGGAAGGCGTTCGCGAGGAACTCCTTCATCAGGCGGTAGTCGGTCGTCTCTTCGATGGACGTGACGTCGTCGTTCGCGAAGCGCTCGCCGAGCGTGCTGGCATCGCGATCGCTGCGGTCGACCGGCGCGTCGAGCGAGACCTCGGTGGTCGACATCTTGCGCGCGGCGCGCACGGTGTCGACGGTCTCATCGACCATCTTGGAGAGCTCTTCCATGGTGGGCTCGCGGCGCAACACCTGCGCGAGCACCATCTCGGCACGGGCAAGGCGGATGAGCTGCGAGTTCTGGTTGAGCGGAATGCGTACGGAGCGCGTCTGTTCGGCGAGCGCCTTGAGCACCGCCTGACGCACCCACCACACGGCGTACGAAATGAACTTGACGCCCTGATCGGGATCGAACTTCCGCACCGCCTTGAGCAGCCCTTCGTTGCCGATGGCGACCAGTTCGCTCAGGTCGAGGCCGTGCCCCTGATACTTCTTCACGTACGAGATGACGAAGCGGAGGTTCGCGGTCACGAGGCGTTCGGCCGCTTCGGTGTCTCCCTTCTGCGCGAGCCGGGCGAGGCGTCGCTCTTCCATCACGTCGGTGATGAGCGGGAGCTTCTGGATGTCGTGGAGGTACTGGTCGAACGCGGAGGAGGGGGCGCTTCGGAAGAACGGGCGCGGCTTGGTCTCGCGGGGCTTGGCCTGGGTGACAACCGGCATCGACTCCCCCTGTGGTGTGGCTGGAGATGGGGCGTGCGGCGGGAACTGCAGTGGCACGGACCAGCCAGACTAGGATCAAGTGTCGAATCGGTCAATACGGAACTTTGAGGAAAGTTCATGGACCGTTCGGTAATAGCTAATCGGCGACGCGTGCGTCGAAGGCGTTGTCACGAAGTGAGTTAGCGCGGTTGGTCGTCGACCGAGGCGCGCCGCGGCCCCTCGCCGAGTGCGCGCGCTATGCGCGGAGTGCCGCTCGGACCACGTCGTCCGAGACGGGGAGAGCCCACGCGCCGTCGGCCGCGTGCATCGCGCCGATGCGCGTGGGAAGCGCGTAGCGGACTGAGCCGTGCATCGCCTTCTTGTCGCCCCGCGTGGCACCGAGGAGCGCTTCCGGATCGATGGTACGCACATGCCGATCGCCACCGCTTCGCCGTGGCTCAGCCCGTAGTGCGTCACGCGCTCGAGTGCATGCGCGATGGTGTGGCCGAAGTTGAGTGTGCGCCGCGCGCCGCGTTCGCGCGGATCCGACGCAACGATCGTTTGCTTGATGGCAATACTTCGCGCAACGATGTCGCCGACAGCGGCATGCGCGGCCCCGCCAGGTGCGAGCAGTGCGGGGAGGAGCGCGTGCACCTGCGTGAAGTATTCGGCGTCGGCGATCACGCCGTGCTTGAGCACTTCGGCGAAGCCGTCACGCCAGACCGTCGCGGGGAGCGTGTGCAGGACGTCGGGATCCACGACCACGAGCACCGCCTCGTGAAACGCCCCGACGAGGTTCTTCCCCATGGGGGTGTCGACGCCGGTCTTGCCACCGTGGGCCGCGTCGACCATCGCGAGCAGCGTGGTGGGAACCGACACGAAGCGCACGCCACGCAGGAAGGTGGCTGCCACGAAGCCGGCGAGATCGGTGATGACGCCACCGCCCATGCCGACGATCACCGTGTCGCGGTCGGCGTGTGCGTCGAGCAGGGCATCGGTGATGCGCGCCCACTGCTCACGCGTCTTGTGCTGTTCGCCCGAGGGGACCGCAATGGTGAGCGCGTCGCGCCCCAGCGCCGAGCGCACACGTGCGCCATGCGCACGGTCGACCGTGTCGTCGATGACGAGCGCGACGCGCGAGGACGGCACGTGCTCGTCCAGCAGTGCGGGGAGCGCCGCGAGCGCGCCGCGCGCGAGCGCGGTGTGCGTCACCGGTGCGGCGCTACCACGTCACCTCGGACGCACCGGCGCGGCGATTGGCGACCCGCGCGAGCATGAAGAGCAGGTCCGAGAGGCGATTCATGTAGATCACCACGAGGGGCGGCAGCTCGATCTCGTGGGCCACGGCGACAATGCGCCGCTCCGCGCGCCGGCAGACGGTGCGCGCCACGTGCAGCGCGGCCGACTTGGGCGTGCCGCCGGGAAGAATGAACGATCGCAACGGTTCGAGCTCCTGCTCGCAGGCGTCGATCTGCCGTTCGAGCTCGGCGATGCGGTCGTCGTCGATGCGCGCCTTCTGCAACTGCTCGCGCATCCGCTCGTGATCGGGTGTGGCGAGGAGTGCCCCGATGGCAAACAGATCGCGCTGAATCGGCGCCAGCACGTCGTCGATGCGCGGCATCAGTTCGATCGCGCGCGCGAGGCCGAGCGCCGCGTTGCACTCGTCGACGTCGCCGTAGGCCTCGACGCGCGGGTGGTACTTCTCCACGCGGCCGCCGCCAAACAGCGCCGTCTGCCCCTCGTCCCCGGTCCGGGTGTAGATCTTGAACGTCATGCGCGAAAGGTAGTCGCCCGACTGCGGTGCGCGGGCTGCCGGCGCAACCGGTGTGATTAGTTTGCGCGCATGACGCACGAGATCCGCGATATCACGATCATCGGGGGCGGCCCGACCGGCCTGTTCGCCCAGTTCTACGCCGGCATGCGCGGTGCGACCGCGCAGATCGTCGACGCCCTGCCGGAGCCCGGTGGCCAACTCGCCGCGCTCTACCCGGAGAAGTTCATCTTCGACGTGGCCGGGTATCCGCGTGTGCTCGCCAAAGACCTCGTCAAGAACCTCCGCGACCAGGCCGCGCAGTTCGGGCAGCCGGTCCACCTGCTGCAGCGTGTGGTGGCGCTCGAGGAGGCGGACGGACACTACGTGCTGGTCACCGAGACCGACCGCTTCCCGACGCGGGCGATCGTGATTGCCGCGGGGATCGGCGCATTTCGCCCGCGGCGCCTGCCACAGACCTTTGCCGAAGAGTGGTACGGGCGCGGCATTCACGACGTGGTGACGGAGCCCGAGCGCTTTCGCGATCAGCATGTGGTCATCATCGGCGGCGGCGACTCGGCGTTCGACTGGACGGCGCAGCTTCGCACGCGGGCGGCGCACGTCACGCTCGTGCACCGCACCGACCGGTTCCGGGCGCACGGTGCGACGGTGTCCGAGGTCAAGTCGGCCGCGGAGGGCGGGGAGAATGTGGCGATCCACACCTTCCACGAGCTCGACGCCATCCACGGCGAGGGTGGGCGCCTCAAGGCAATCACGTTGCGCGACACGAAGGCCAAGACCACGCGCGAACTGCGTGCCGACGCCGTGCTCCCCATGCTCGGCTACGTGAGCGACCTGGGCACCCTCACCGAGTGGGGGCTGACGGTGGTGAACGACGAGATCGTGGTGAACAGCTGCATGGAGACCGGGCGGCCGGGGATCTACGCGGCGGGGGACATCACGAGCTATCCCGGAAAGCTCAAGCTCATCGCCACCGGCTTTGGCGAGGCGGCAGTGGCGGTCAACCAGGCGGTGCACTGGATCTACCCCGAGAAGAAGGTCAATCCGGGGCACTCCTCGAACCTCGCGATCTTCGGACAGAGCGAGTAGCGCCGCCGTTCCGATGCGACGGGGGCGTGGCGAGATTCCCGGACGTGATCGCCCACCGCCCCTCGTGATGCACCGATCGCCCACGCGCCGAGTGGGGTTGCTCGGCCGTCTGTGGTTGGCGTCGATGCTGGGCGTGCGTGCGCTCGCGGCGCAGGACATCACCTGTCAGCCCGGAGACGCCGAGGTCCGCGCGCTCCGTTTCGAGGGCGCGCGGGCGATCGCGTCGACCGAACTGGCCGCGGCCATCGTGACCACCCCGTCGTCCCCGCTTGCCGCGCTCCCGCTCGTGGGGACGCGCCGCTGTCTGAATCGCGGGGAGTTCGCCCGCGACGTCACGCGGCTCGAAGTGCTGTATCGACGACGTGGCTTCTCCGACGTGAAGGTCGATACGGCGGTGAGTGCGCGCTCGGGGGGTGCGGTCGCGGTCACCTTTCGCATCACCGAGGGACCGGCAACGCGCGTGCGGTCAGTGGTCATCGACGGCTTCGACCCATCGCTCGATGTGGCGGCGATGACACGCGATTTTCCGCTCCGGGCAGGAGAGCTGTTCGATCGCGGTGCACTCGATCGGGGACGCGACTCGCTCGTGCGTCGCCTGCGCAACGTCGGCTATCCCGACGCCGACGTGCTGATCGGCTACGAGATCGAGGTCGCAGCGCGCGCGGCGACGGTGTTCATCACCGCCGATGCGGGCGCGCGCGTGCGCTTCGGGCCGGTGCGCGTGCTGGTGGACTCCACGCCGGGGCGCCGCCGGGCATATCGCGTCAACGAGGTCAGCGCGCGCCGCACCTTCGGGCTCGTGCCCGGTGAGTGGTACAGCGCACGCGCGCTCATCGAGGCGCAGCGGCGCCTGTACCAGACCGACGCGTTTCGTCGCGTGGATGTGGAGCTCGATACTGCGGTCGTGGCATCGACCGGCGCGATGCCAATCACCGTGCGCGTGCTCGAGGGCGATCGGTACGCGGCGCGCGTCGCCCCCGGTTGGGCCACGCTCGATTGCTTTCGCGTGCAGGGCGAACTCACCGACCGCGACTTCCTCCCCTGGGCACCGCGCCTGGAACTGACCGCGCGCGTGTCGAAGGTGGGGATCGGGCATCCGCTCGACGCTGCGCGCGGCCTCTGTCCGCAGGCGCGGGCCGACCCGTACAGCGACACGCTCAACTACTACGTGGGGGCGACACTCAGGCAGCCGGCCGTCACGCGGGCGCGCCTGGTGCCCTCGCTGTCGATCTACAGCGCGACGCTGTCGGAATTCAAGGCGTTCCTGCGGCGGACGCCGATCGGCGGCAGCCTGGCGCTGCAGTCGCCGCTGTTGGCCCGCTGGCCATCGACGCTCAGCTACAACATCGAGTTGGGGCGCACGACCGCCGAGCCGGCGTTCTACTGCGCCGTCTTCAACGCGTGCGATGAAGAGCTGCGCGACTTCCTCGGGCGCACCACCCGACTCGCCGCGCTCGGCTTCTCGGTGTCGCGGCAGATCACCGACAATGCGGTGGCGCCGACGCGCGGCTCGGTGCTGCGGTTGGACGTGCGCCACGCCTCGACGTTCATCGGCTCGGATGCGTCGCAGCAGTTCAACCGTGGCGTGGCCGACGCGACGGTGTACCAGGCGATCGGCCGCGTGGGGGTGTTGACGTTGCACGCGCGCGGCGGCGCCGTGCTCGCGGCCACGAGCGGGGATCGGGGGCTGTCGTCGTTCGTGCCGCCGCAGGAGCGGTTGTATGCCGGCGGTCCGACGACGGTGCGCGGCTTCCGCCAGAACGAGTTGGGCCCTGCCGTGTACATCGTGCGCGGCCTCGATACGGTACGCGTCGGCAACGACGTGTTCCTCGAGGTCGACGCCAATGCCACGACGGAGCGCGTGGTCCCCACGGGGGGGAACCGTGTGATCGTGCTCAATGCGGAGCTGCAACTGCGGAGCCCCGTCCTGCCGCGCCTGCTGCAGTGGGCGGTCTTCACCGACGCGGGGCAGGTGTGGAATCGCACCACCGGCGCGAGCACGCGGCTCTCGGGCGGCGGGTTGCGGGTCACGCCGGGCGCGGGCGTGCGCATCCTCTCGCCGTTCGGCGCGATTCGCTTTGATCTCGGCTACAACGGATACGAGCTGACCGACGGGGCGGCGTACTTCAACGCCTCGCCCGATGTGCGCACGGGGCGCGCACCACTGTTTTGCGTGAGTCCGGGCAATCGGCTGCCGCTGGTGACGGACACCGACGGGACGCGCATTCAGCGCGCGGGGAGCTGTCCGGCGACGTTTCGACCGGCCGCGCGGCGTGGCCTGCTGGGGCGGCTGAATCCCAGCATCTGGATCGGGCAGGCGTTCTGACCGACCCGAGCGCGCCCCAGGGAGAGCCGGCGGAGTCGCCCGAGCCGGCCACGCGTCACGCGGAGCGGCGGCGACGCTTCGTGCGGCGGCGCGACATCGTCTTTGTCACCGCCATGCTGCTGCTCGGGCTCGTGGCGCTCTCCGGTGTGGCGCTCGGCCTGCTCACGCAGAGCGACCGTGGGCAGCAGTTCCTCGTGCGACTGGCGGCGCAACAGGTGCAGCGTGGCATGCAGGGGCGACTCCACGTCGGGCGCGTCTCGGGGACGCTGTTCACCTCGCTCGTCATCGACACGCTCGCGCTGCGCGACTGGCAGGACTCCGTGGTGCTGACGTCCGGGCGCATTGCACTGACGTGGGATCCGCGCGACCTGCTCGATCGACGCATCCAGATCCGGACACTCACTGCGGAACACCCGCGCCTGTGGATCCGGCAGTACGAGAACGGGGATTGGAACTATCGCCACGTCTTTGGCGAGTGGGGCAAGAAGGGGGCGCCGCGCATTCCGGGGCAGCGCCGCTTTGGCGACGTGGTCCGCGTGGATACGGCGACTGTGCGCGATGGCGACTTCGCGCTGACGCTGCCGTGGCACGTGGCCGATTCGTTGCGCGGGGTGAAGCGCGACAGCGCGATCGCGTACGCGCTGGGCCGCAAGGACGCCGAGATCGTGCGTGCCGGTGGAGATGCGAAGGGAGACTGGTACACGCGGTCGTGGCGATGGACGCGCATCAGCTACGCGCTGGGCAAGACGCGACTCGCCGATCCCGACACGGCGGGGCAGTTCTTCACGCTGCGCACCGCCGACGCGGTGGAGACCGACCCGGCGTTTGCGTGGCGCAACCTGCGCGGCACGGTGCGCAAACTGCACGACTCCGTGTGGGTCGACATTCCGCACTGGGATCTCTCCGGCTCCACCGGAAGCGGCAAGGGAAAGATCTGGTGGGGAAGTGGGCTGCCGACGCGCTACAACATCACCGTGCGCGGCGATTCGGTCTCGATGCGTGATGTCGCATGGGTGTACCCCACGCTGCCGCGCACCGGTGGTGGGAGCGTGACGCTGGGCATCGTCTCGCAGCCCGCGAACCCGCGCGTCATCGACTACCAGTTGCGCGACATGGATGCGCGCTCGCTCGACTCGCGCCTGCTGGGCGACATGACCTTTGCGGTCGGCGGACCGGTGCTCGGCGTGACCGATGTGGCGCTGACATTGGCGCCGATGGATATGCGCCTCGCCCGCGAGTTCAACGGTGAGCCGTTTCCGTACGACTGGCAGGGCACCATCACGGGGCGCATCGCGGCGCGCGGCGGTCCGGCAAATCGCTTTGTCGTCGACGATGCCGAGCTCGAGTTCCAGGATCGGCACGTGCCCGGTGCGCGCTCGCGTGCGAAGGGGCGCGGCATGCTCGACATCCTCTTCCCGGCGTTCGCGGTCTTTCGTGGCTTCGCGGTGACCGACGCGGAGGTCGATCTGCGCACGCCGCGCTTCGTGAACCCGGATTTTCCCGAGCTCAACGGCGTCGCTCGTGGGCAAGCGATCCTCGACTCGCTCTGGTTCGATGTGCGCTTCCGCGAGGCGGACGTCGAACATGTCGACGGCGATGGACCACCGAGCCGGGTGACGGGGAACGGACGGTTCACGATCGAGGAGGAGTTCGTACGCTTCGATCTGTCACTGGACGCACCCGCAGTGTCGTACACGACGCTCGCGCGCTCCTATCCCGCGCTGCCGTTGCGCGGCGTGGCCTCGGGGCCCATTCGCGCCATCGGCACGGCGAATGACGCGCAAGTTGCACTCGCGCTCACCGGCCCGGGGGGCGTGCTGCGCTACGAGGGGCAGGTGGACGCGTTCGAGCCGCTCTTTGGCGCGCGCGGCACGTGGTCGGCAGACAGCGTGTCGCTGCCGGTGCTGCTGGGCGATTCGGCGCTGCCTCCGAGTCGGCTCGCGCTGCGCGGGGATGTGGCGATGACCGGTGCAACACCCGCCGATCTCGACGGC
>JALOPS010000229.1 GCA_025453745.1 Gemmatimonadaceae bacterium | reverse complement strand
GGCAAGCGCTTCCGTGCGCTCTACATGCTCGACGCCCGGCCGATCATCACCGGTGAATACCTCACCGATGCCAAGCCCGCCACCGATCCGGTCGAAGGCAACCTCGTGCAGTTCACGCTCAACAACGAGGGTGGGCGTCGCTTCAAGAGCGAGACGGGCAAGCACGTCCAGGACTTCATGGCCGTGGTGCTCGACCAGCGCGTGATGACGGCACCGCGCATCAACCAGGCCATCGGCACACGCGGCCAGATCACGCTGGGCGGCGGCTCGCTTCAGGCTGCCCAGGACCTCGCGCTCGTGCTGCGTGCCGGCGCGCTGCCGGTGCCGCTCAAGGTCGCCGAAGTGCGCGAGATCGGCGCGAGCCTCGGGCAGGACTCGATCACCAAGGGCACGCGTGCCATGCTGCTCGCCATTGGCCTCGTGATCATCACGATGATCGTGTACTACCGCTTCTCCGGCGTGCTCGCCGTGGTGGCGCTGGTGCTCTACATCCTCTACACGCTCGCCGCGTTGGCCGGGTTCGACGCCGTACTCACCCTCCCGGGCCTTGCCGGCTTCGTGCTCTCCATCGGTATCGCAGTCGACGCCAACGTGCTCATCTTCGAGCGCATTCGCGAAGAGCTCGCGCACGGCAAGACGGTGCGCCTGGCCATTGACGAAGGCTTCAAGCACGCCTTCAGCGCGATCGTCGATACGTCCGTGGCCACCATCCTCTCCTCGGCCGTGCTCTACCAGTACGGCACCGGACCCGTCCGCGGCTTTGCCGTCACGCTCATCGCCGGCCTCGTCGCGTCGCTGTTCACCGCGATCTTCGTGGTCCGCACGTTCTACATGATCTGGCTGACGCGCGCGAAGAGCGCCGAAGCGCTCTCCATCTGACCGGCCAGGGATTCCCCATGCTGCGCATCCTGCACGACACGACGTTCGACTTCATCAAGTGGTGGCGCACCGCGGCGATCGCCACGGTGCTGTTCATCGCGCTCGGCCTCGGCAGCTTCTTCGTCACCGGCGGCGTGAACTACAGCATCGAGTTCACCGGCGGCACGCTGATGCAGCTCGAGTTCGCACAGGCCCCCGAGGTCGCGAAGATCCGGAGCACGCTCGAGGCCGCGGGGATCGCCGGCGCCGAGATCCAGCAGTTCGGCAGTCCGCGCGAGTTCACCATCCGCGCGCAGGAGCGCAAGCTCGTCGAGTCGCAGGCCGCGGGCGCCGAAGGCGTCTCGGCACAGATCGAGACGGCGCTCAAGCAGGCCTTCGGGCCGCAGTCGTTCACGCGCAAGCGCACCGAGGCCGTGAGCCCGCGCGTCGGCGGCGAGCTGCGCCGCGGCGCGATGATCGCGATGGCCATTGCGTCGCTGGTCACGCTCATCTACCTGGCCATCCGCTTCGACTGGCGCTTCGGACTCGCCGCCGTGCTCTCCACGCTGCACGATGTGCTCGTGACCTTCGCCTTCATCAAGCTCATGCACATCGAGGTCTCGCTGACCGTGGTCGCGGCGATCCTCACCCTGCTCGGCTATTCGTCCAACGACACGATCATCATCTTCGATCGTGTGCGCGAAAACCTGAAGAAGGCGCGCAAGGAATCGCTGTACGACACGCTCAACCGGTCCATCAACGAGACGCTCCCGCGCTCGGTGATGACGCACGCGACGACACTCGCCGCCACCGTTGCACTGCTGCTCTTCGCCGGCGAGGTGATCCGCCCGTTCGCCTGGGTCATGGCCTTCGGCGTGTTCGTGGCGACGTTCAGCTCCATCTACGTCGCCGGCGCGCTGCTCTGGTGGATCGAGGGCCGCTTCCCGCGCGAGGCCGGCGCCAAAAGCGTCACGGGGGCAAGCGCCGCATCGCGCGTGGCCGCCACGCCACCGCCGGCCGCGCCGTCGCGCCCGTCGGGCAAGCGCCCCATCCCCGCGCGATGACCAGCGCCGGCAGCGCGGCGACGGGCGGTGACGCCCCGCTGCGCTTCGCCGATTCGCATTGCCATCTCGCCGACGCGGCGTTCGCAGACGATGCGGACGCCGTTGTCGCTCGTGCCCGCGACGCAGGTGTCGCACGCATCATCGTCATCGGCGAGGCCGCGCGCCCCGAGCGCGCGCACGACGTCGCGGTTCGGCACGGCGACATCGCGTGGTGGACCTGTGGAGTGCATCCGCATGAGGCGGCCGCCATTCCGCTGGCACAGGCCATCGAAGCCACGCGCTCGGCGCTCGCGCGCGGCGCCTGTGCGATCGGCGAGTGCGGGCTCGACTACTTCTACGATCATGCGCCGCGCCCGCTGCAGCGCACCGTCTTCGAGGCACAGCTCGCGCTGGCTGCCGACAGCGGGCGCCCCGTGGTCGTGCACTCCCGCAACGCCGCCGACGATACCGCCGCGATGATTCGCGCCGCGGGTCCCGCGGTGCGTGGGGTGCTGCACTGCCATACCGGGCCGATCGAGCTCGCCATGGTCGCACTCGAACACGGGTGGTCGTGCTCGTTTGCGGGTGTGGTCACGTTCAAGTCGTGGACCGACGACGCACTCATTCGCGCCATCCCCGAAGACCGTCTGCTCGTCGAGTCCGATAGCCCGTACCTGGCACCCGTGCCCGATCGCGGCAAGCGCAACGAACCGGCGTGGGTGGCGCGCACGTTGCGCGCGGTCGCCGCCGTGCGCGGCGACGATGTATCGCGCCTCGGCGCGGTGGTGCTGGCCAACACCGAGCGGCTCTTCGGCGTCTCGGTGGGGTAGTCGAGGTGGCGGCGTTCGAGAAGCCGCACGATCTTCCCGCCATGTCGACCATCATCCACACTCCCGACGCACCGGCCGCCATCGGGCCGTACTCGCAGGGCATCGCTGCCAACGGCTTTCTCTTCTGCGCCGGGCAGACGCCCATCGATCCGGCGACCATGCAGGTCGTTACCGGCGATGTCCCCGAACAGACCGAGCGCGCCCTCGCGAATCTGCATGCCGTGCTGCGCGCGGCCGGACTCGATTGGTCCGACGTGGTCAAGACAACGGTCTTCCTGCGCGACATGGCCGACTTCCAGCGCATGAACGAGGTCTATGCGCGGGTGCTCGGCGACGCGCGGCCGGCGCGCTCCACCGTGGCCGTGCTCGGGTTGCCGCGCGATGTGCGGGTGGAGATCGAGCTCGTGGCGGCGCTCAGGACGAGCTGAGTGACGCGCGTGCACGGCCGGTGGGGCGCAGCGTGCGCGCGTCGCGCGACGCGCGCGCTGGTGCTCCTCGGGGCGTGCGCAGGGCTTGCGAGTGCGCAGCAGCGAGCGGACAGCGCGCGAGTGCCGGCCGACACCGTTCGGCGGCGCCCGGTGGCCAATCCCTTCCAGCGGCCCAAGCCACCGCTCTCGTCGCGACGCGCGTTCTTCACGTCGTTCGCGATTCCGGGCCTGGCACAGGTGCGCCTGGACCGCCCCACCGCTGGCGCGTTCTTCTCGCTCATCGAGTTCGGCGGCTTTGCGATGGCCAGGCGCAGCTTCATCGACCTGCAGGAAGCGCGTCGCTTTCAGCAACGCACGGTGCGGCTCACCTACGCCATCGACACGATCACCGGTCAGCCCGTGCGGCCGTCGGCGGCCGACACGGCGCAGCGCGGCCTTGCGCGCGATCTCGTGCGTGCCCGCCGCGTGCACTACGAAGACTGGATCGCGGCGCTGATCTTCAATCACCTGTTCTCGGGTGCCGACGCCTTTGTCGGCGCGCAGCTCTGGGATGTCGACGCAACCGTCGGCGTTGTCCCGCTGCCCCGCGGTGCGGCGGTGGTCGCGTCGCTACGCTGGTAGTGTACCCGCCGGTGCGACGCGTCGTGGCAACGCGGTCACCGCATCGGTGTCCAGCGCGCCGTTCCACCGCGCCAGCGTGAGGGTCTCCGCGTCGACCCGCAGATAGAGCGGATCGGCCCACCACGCGCCGCAGTTCGCGTAGATCCCTCGCCCGATGCGCTCGAGCGCGGGGACGTGCGAATGCCCGTACAGCACCACGTCGGGCGCGTCGGGTGTTCCAAGCCGTGCCGCGGCCACCGCACGCAGGCCGGCCCCGCCATCGCTCGCCTGTCGCAGACGGCTCGCCGCGGAGGTGCCAAGGGCGAGCCGCGTGGCGAGGTCGGGGTGTAGCCACCGATAGGCGCGAATCGCGAGGGGATGTCGCAACACGGCCCGCAACCGGCGGTAGCCACGATCGACATCGCCTCGCAGCCCGTCGCCGTGATGTGCGGCGATGCGCCATGCGCCAACGTCATCGATCCACTCGTCGCGCACATAGCGAATCCCGAGATCGTGCGTCAGGATCTCGCCGCCCCAGCAATCGTGGTTGCCCGCGAGCCACGTGACCGAGGTGCCACGGCGCACGAGCCGTGCGAGCGCCCCGATCACCTGTACGCCATGGCGCGGGAGCACGCGGCGCCACTCGAACCAGAAGTCGAAGAGATCGCCGACGATGAGGAGCCCGTGCGCACGTCCTTCGAGCGCCTCGAGAAAGGCCACCAACGCCCGCTCGCGCTCGGCGCTCGCGACGCCGATGTGCGCGTCGGAGATGACGTACCAGGGGGGGGAAGGCACGCGGAGAGTTTACCGGCTCTCACGCCCTTTACAAACTCCCCGTGCATTCGAATGCTTCCCGCCCGTGACGCCGACGCCCGACGTGCCCCCGAGGGACCCCACCAGCAGCACCGAGCTGCGCGTGCGCTACGCCGAAACGGACCAGATGGGCGTCGTCTATCACGGGAACTATCTGGTCTGGTGCGAAGTGGGGCGCGTCGAGTGGCTGCGCGAGCGTGGGCTGGCCTATCGGGACATGGAAGTCAGCGGCATCGGGCTGGCGGTCAGCGAGGCGTCGCTGCGCTATCTCGCGCCCGCGCGCTATGACGACCGGATTCGCGTCGTGACCCGACTCGAGCACGTGCGCTCGCGTCAGCTCGTGTTCACGTACGTCATCGAGCGGGCAGACGATGGCACGCGACTCGTCGAGGCCACGACCACGCTGGTGTCGATCGATGGCGACGGGCGATTGACGACGATTCCTCCCGAGGTGCGCGCGCACCTCTCGCCGGCCGCACGCACGTGATGGTACCGGCACGGCGGTCGCGCGCGGGGGTACACATCCGGGTGTCCACGCGCCCTCGCCTCCTCGTGCTCGTCGCTGCTGTCGTCACCGTCGCCGGCTGTGCCGCACGCGTGCAGCCGCTGGTCGGCGCCGACGTCGCGCCCGCACCGGCGCTCCCGCCGGCTCGGCTCTTCGACGATCCGCGGCGGTACCGGTTCGCGTGGAGCTATCGCGACGAGACGTTCGAGGCCAAGGGCGATGGCGTCGTGCGCGTGCAGCCGCCAGGGCAGGCCCGCCTCGACTTCTTCCTCGAGAATGGCCTGGCGGGCGGCTACGCCATCCTCGACGGCGACAGCCTCATCACCCCGGGGCCCGATTTCGTGAAGCGACTCGTGCCGCCGCCGCCGATGCTCTGGAGCGTCTTCGGTGCGCTGCGGGTCCCGCCCACCGCCGATACGCTCGCGCGCCGCACGGGTGACACGCTGTCGGCGGACTTCGGGCGCCGTGACGACGGCCGCCTCTGGCGGGTGCGCTTCGTCGACCGGCGCCTCGATCGTGTCGAGCGCATCGAAGACGGACGGCGTGTCGAATGGCTCGAGCGGCACGGAGGCGAGGCGCGCTACTCGCATGAGCCGTCGAGACGTCGGGTGTCGATCACCGTGACCGACTCGCTCTCCGTCGCGCCGTTCGACCCGACTATCTTTCGCCGCCGATGATGGCACGACGCGCGATGCCGAACGCTCGAGCGCTGCTGCTCGGCGTGTTGCTGCTCTCGAACAGCGGCTGCCTGTACGGCTTTGCCGGCGGCGGCTTTCCGCCCGGCATCAAGACCGTCGCGGTGCTGCCGTTCGACAATCAGACGCCCGAGCCCGCGCTGCAGCGCGAGCTCTTCGACGCGCTGCGCAAGGGATTGCAGGACCGGCTCAATCTGCGCGAAGCCGCCGAGTCGCGCGCGCATGCCGTCGTGCGCGGCACGATCGTCAAGTACGAAGTCGACGTCCCCATCGGCTTCAGCGCCGATCCGCGACAGGCCACCTCGGCGCGACGCCGATTGCAACTCGTGCTCGACATCGAGATCGTCGAACAGGCCACCGGCAAGGTGCTCTGGGAAAAGAAGGGGCTCACCGCCACCGGTGAGTACGCCGAACGCAGCGAAGCCGAAGGGCGCAAGCAGGCGATCGAGAAGGCGATCAACGACGTCGTCGAAGGGGCGCAATCGCAGTGGTGACGCCCGTGGCGTCGCAGCTCGTGGACGTGTCGACGCGCATCCTCACGTGGGACGACGCACGGACGTGGCGTCGCGCGCGGCCGGGACGTGTGGTGTTCACCAACGGCGTCTTCGATCTGCTGCACCCGGGGCATGTCGACGTACTCACCGGCGCGCGCGGCTGCGGCGAGCACCTGGTCGTGGGGCTCAACAGCGACGCATCCGTTCGGCGCCTGAAGGGACCCACGCGACCCATTCGCTCCGAACAGGAGCGCGCCATCGTGCTGGCCGCACTCGCCGTCGTCGATGTTGTCGTCTGCTTCGGCGAGGATACCCCGTTCGACCTCATTGCCTGTCTCGAACCCGACGTGCTCGTCAAGGGTGGCGACTATTCCCCCGAGACGATCGTCGGTGCCGATCTCGTCACCGCGCGCGGTGGACGCGTGGTGGTCATCCCGCTGACGCCCGGTCACTCCACTACCCGCACCGTCGCGCAGTTGCGCGGTGACGGCACCGCCTCTCCCT
>JALOPS010000228.1 GCA_025453745.1 Gemmatimonadaceae bacterium | reverse complement strand
GCGACCGATAGGTGGCAATTGGCCTGGATCACCCACCAAAATCAGACGCCGCACATGCTGCCAGTCAACGGCTCGAAACAGTGCCGCCGCCAGTTCAAGGTCGAGCATGGAGGCTTCGTCAAGAAGGAGCGTCCCGACAGTCGCCTTTTTTCCGCCGTTTCGCTTGAATGTCAGATTGTCATGTTCTACGCTCTGAGCATGTCTGGGCCTACCCGAATCCTTACCGTCACCGAAGCGGTGCGTTGGTTTGCCGACGTGGTCGAAGGTGCGTTCCGTCGGCACGAGACCACCGTGCTGTACGCGAAAGGCGTTCCGGTCGCGCATGTCGCTCCAGTGGTTCCCACTGGCGTTCCCGCGAGGCTGCTCTCCTCCCGATGGGCACTCCTGCCGCACCTACATGGTGACGACGCGGCCGACTTTGCAGCGGACGTGACGGCCGCGCGGACAGCGCAGCAACCCTCGCACGATACGTAGGGCAGATGTGCCCGTCCTCAGCGATAACGGTACGCTCGTCGCTGCGGAGGGATCGGTTCGACACGCCGGGGGTGACTCGCGTCGATTGGCGACGAGCCCGTCGCGCTGGCCGCCATCACGGCGTCCGAGCTCCTGCATGGTGTCGAGCGAGCGAACGAGCCGACGGTGCGCGAGCGTCGGAACGCATACGTGGAGGGCCTGCTCACGAACAGTCCGTCATCCAGTTCGGCCGTGCCGAGGGGCGCGTGCACAGTCGGCTGTGGGCCACGCTGGCGCGATCAGGGACCGTCGTCGGCGCACATGATCTGCAGATCGCGGCCACCGCGCTTGCCACGACGGCTCACGTAGCGACGCTCAACGCGAAGGAGTTTTCCCGAGTCCCGGAACTCGTGCTTACGCGCCTGCAGGGCTTTGTACCCGCAGACGCCGGGTGACGCGGCGCCGGCAGTCTGGGGGCCAGCGCCGCTATGGTGCCCGCGGGCGTCAGTGTGTCACCGCGTGGTGCGCCCAGTAGCGCCACTGGCCACCCATGCGACGCAACACGTCGGTCGACGCGCCGCGTGAGACACCACTCGCGCGGCGCTCCTCGTAGCGGTACGTCACGACGGCGACGTCTCCCGCCAGTTGCACGCGCACGTCGTTCAGGCTCCACTCGAAGCGGTCACGCCGGGCGAAGTATCTGCGCGCACCCTCGCGCATGGCGGCACGCCCATGCCGGAAGGTGCGCGACCCCTCGCTGTACTCCACGTAGTCGTCGGCGTGGAGCGAATCGACCGCCGCCGTGTCTGCCGTGGCCCACGCGGTCCACCAGCGCATGACGGTTGTGTGCACGGCGGCGGAGTCGGCGGCGAGAGCGGGGGCAGCCGCTCTCGACTGCGAGCGCCCCATCGCAGGATACGCGAGCACGACGGCGAGGCCGCACACCCTCAGAACACGCATGCCGTCCGCGCGGGGAGCGCCACGCGTACCTGACCGTCGTTCGCCGCGGCCGGACCACATCCACCCACCGCCGCGGCGGGCAACGCCGACGAACGGAAGGCCACCGTCGCCGACGTGGTGTCGTTGTTGAC
Source organism: Gemmatimonadaceae bacterium (assembly GCA_025453745.1). Classification (GTDB taxonomy): domain Bacteria; phylum Gemmatimonadota; class Gemmatimonadetes; order Gemmatimonadales; family Gemmatimonadaceae; genus JALOPS01. Next base: position 9,570 of record JALOPS010000228.1, on the reverse strand, counting down.
GGCCACCACACTCGCCCCACGCCGATACACGAACTGCTGCGGCAGCGCGAGCAGATGCTCCGTGCGTCCCCGTCGCAGCTCGGGGCGCGCCGCGCGCAATGCGAGCAGCCGCTGCACATGGCTCCACAGGCGCTGCTGATCGGCGCTGCGCCCGTTTGCGTCGAACGCATTGCGTGCGTCACCGGCCCACCCGCCGGGGAAATCGCGGCGATTGTCCGGGTCGGTGCCGCCGGGCAGCGCGATCTCGTCGCCGTAGTAGATGAGCGGCGTGCCACGTGAGGTGAACAGCAGCGTGTACGCGAGCATCAGGCCGTCCACCGTGGCCTTTGCTTCCTGCATGAAGCGCGAGACGTCGTGCAGGCCAAGGAAGGTCACAAGCCGGTTGGCGTCCGGATAGATCCGGTCGCGCGCGAACATCTGCGCGACCTCACGCACCGGGCCGCCATTCGCGAATGCGTTGCGGAGCGGATAGTAGAGCGGGAAGTCGAAGAGATAGTCCACACCCGTGTCGACGCCGTCGAATTGGGCCCGCCCACCCTGGAAGAAGGAGACAAGCGCCGGGTCCCCATCGAAGACCTCGCCCACCACGCGCAACGTGGGATACTGCCGCTTGATCGCGGTCATCCAGTCGCGCCAGAACGTGCGCGGCACATACGGCCAGGTGTCCTGCCGGATGCCGTCGATCCCAGTCATCCCCACCCACCAGAGCGTGTTCTGGTTGACGTAGCGCGCGACGTCGCGGTCGCCCTGGTTGAGATCAGGGAGGATGTCGATGAACCAGCCGTCGAGCGTCTCCCGCGTGAGATCGGGTGTCGCATACGGATTGCCCAGCGTCCATGTCTGCCACGTCTCATTGATGTGGCGCTCGGCAGATCCGTTGTACCAGGTGGGCGTCGGCGGATCGGTCACCCAGGGGTGATACGGCCCCGTGTGGTTGGCCACCATGTCGAGAATGACCTTGAGCCCGAGCGCATGGGCCTCGTCGACGAGTCGGCGCATCTCGTCCATGGTGCCCAGGTGTTCGTCGACCGCGTAGAAGTCGGTGGCTCCGTACCCGTGGTAGTCCGTGATGGGCTGGTTGTCGTACGTCTCCTTGCGATTGAGCTGATTGGTGTTGTCGTAGATGGGATTGAGCCAGATCGCCGTGACGCCGAGCGACTTGAGATACGGCAGCTTCTGTCGCACGCCGGCAAGGTCACCGCCGTGGTAGTAGCGCCCCTTGCTGCGATCGTGCAGGCCACGTGCGATGGCCGGATCGTCGTTGGACGGATCGCCGTTGGCGAAGCGGTCGGGCATGATCAGGTAGATCACGTCGTCGGGCCCGAAGCCCGCGAAGCGACCGCGTGCGGAGAGCGGCGCCTGCACGGTGAAGTCGAAGGCGGCAGTGCCGCGCGCCGTGCGCACGGTGATCGGATAGCGACCCGGCGCCACACCCGACGCTACGGTGACATCGACGAAGAGCGATGTCCCGCTCGCACTCGAGCGCACGGCGGTGCACCGGAGCAGCGGACAGGCGACCGTCGCACCGCTCAGGTGGGCGCCACGCACCAGCAGTCGCACGGGATTGATGGTGTGCCCCGCCCACCAGTTGGGCGGGTCGACCTTGATGATCGACGGCGCCTGTGCACGGAGCGCCGTACTCAGGAGACCGCACCCGAGCAGCGCGACCAGTCGCCTCACGCCGGCGCTCCGCTGGGCACGACATCGGCGCTCACCCGCGCGACGGCATCCGCGCCGTCCTGCACGCGCAGCACGAGCAGCGCGGCCACGAGCATGAACGCACCGCCGGCAATCACGGCCGCCAACCGGTTGTTGTCGAGGAGATGCGTCATCACCCACCCGAAGCCGAGCGCGGCGACGATCTCCGGAATGACGATGAAGAAGTTGAAGATCCCCATGTAGATGCCCGTCTTGTTGGACGGAATTGCGTTGGCGAGCATGGCGTATGGCATGGAGAGCGTGCTGGCCCACGCGATGCCGACACCAAGCATGGAGAGCAGCAGCAGGCGCGGCTCATGAATGACACTCACCGACATGAGTCCCAGCGCACCACAGGTCAGACAGATGGCATGCGTGGTCTTGCGACCGAACTTCCGGGCCAGCACCGGCAGTGCAAACGCAAAGGCGAAGCACACCAGCGAGTACGCACCAAAGCACACGCCCGCCCACTCCACGCCCTTTTGATACAGCGGGGAGTTCTGGTCGGGCGCGCCGAACACGTTGCGCGCCACCGCGACGGGGAAGTAGAGCCACATGCAGAAGAGGCCGAGCCATGTGGCGATCTGCACGAAGGCGAGCTGGCGCATGGTGGTGGGCATCTTGCCGATCGCGTCCTTGATCTCGGCGATCATCGCGCCGGCACCGCCGTGGCTCGCCTGCTCACGCCGGAATGCCGCGAGGTCGGCCGGTGGCTTCTCGGGCGTCGTGACGATAGTGTAGACCACGGCGGTGAAGAACGCCGCCGCACCGATGTAGAACGAAAAGCGCACCGTCGTCGGGATCGTCCCCGGCGTGCTTGCCGCGACACCAAACCAGTTGGTGAGCATCCACGGCATGGCCGATGCGATCACCGCGCCGAGTCCGATGAAGAAGCTCTGCATGGCGAAGCCGCGCGTGCGCTCGGCCGGTGGCAGGAGATCCGACACAAACGCGCGAAACGGCTCCATCGAGATGTTGATCGACGCGTCGAGAATCCAGAGGAGCCCCGCCGCCATCCAGAGCGTCGACGAACTCGGCATCGCGATGAGCGCGAGCGAACTCAGGATCGCACCCACGCGCCGGCGCCGAGGTATTCGTAGATCGCGCTCATGTTGGCCATCTGCAGCGCCCAGCCGAACTGGATGCCGAGAAAGCCGAAGCTCATGTTCCAGATGGAAGCGAAGCTCGCGCGCTGGTCGGTCATGAGGCCCTCGCGGGTTGGCGATCGTAGAGGCGGACCAAGTCGGCCAGCCGCGTCAGGTGCGCCGGCGTGAGCTGGTCCCAGGTGAAGCGGAACTGCCAGTTGCCCGACGGGCGTCCCGGCAGGTTCATGCGCGCGTCGGTCCCGAGGCCAAGGACATCCTGCAACGGAATGATCGCCGTGTCGGCCACCGAGGCGAGCACCCAGCGGATGAGCGTCCAGTGCATCTCGCGCCCGTCGGTGCCGAGATAGCGCATGGCGTAGTCTTTCTCGCGCGCGACGTCGTCACTCGCCCGCGTGGAATCCCCCTCGCCGGTCGACGACCACCAGCCGATGGCGGTGTCGTTGTCATGCGTGCCGGTGTAGACCACGCGGTTGCGCGGATAGTTGTGCGGCTTGAAGTCCTTGGCCGACCCGTCGCCGCCGAAGGCGAACTGCAGGATCGCCATCCCCGGGTAGTCGCACGCCTGACGCAGTGCCTCCACTTCAGGCGTGATGAGTCCGAGATTTTCGGCGACGATGGAGCGCGGACCGAGAGCGGCATGAATGGCGCGGAAGAGCGAGACGCCCGGCCCGTTCACCCATCGGCCGTTGATCGCATTCTCCGCGTTGCCCGGCACCTCCCAGAATGCTTCGAATCCGCGGAAGTGATCGAGGCGCACGATGTCGAAGAGATCGAACGCGGCCTTCATCCGTCGGACCCACCAGCGATAGCCGTCGCGCTGCATGGCGTCCCAATCGTAGATGGGATTGCCCCAGAGCTGGCCCGTCTCGCTGAAGTAGTCGGGCGGTACACCGGCCTGCACCGTGGGGCGCCCATCGGCCTCGAGCTTGAAGAGCGCGCGATTGACCCACACATCGGCCGAGTCGTGGGCGACGTAAATGGGCACGTCACCCATGATCTCGATGCCCTTCTCGGCGCAGGCGCGCTTGAGCGCGAAGTACTGCGTGTAGAAGAGGAACTGCTCGACCTGGATCTGCTCGATCTCGCTGGCGAGCTTTGCACGCCACGCGGTCAACGCCGCCGGTGCCCTGAGCGCCGCTCCGGGCTCCCAGTCGGTCCACGACACGCCGCCATGCGCGTGTTTGAGCGCCATGAAGAGCGCGTAGTCGGGGAGCCAGTCGGCATTGGCCGCCACGAAGCGATCATACGCGGCGTCGCGCGGGGTGCGCGCAACGAGTGCATCGAGCAAGCGTCGCTTGTGCGGGATCACGTCGCCAAAGGCGACGAGTGCATCGGGGAAGGGCGTGCCGTCGCCCGCCACCTCGATGAGCAGCGGGTTGCCGGCAAAGGCCGAGAAGCACTGATAGGGCGAGTCGCCGTAGCCGGTGGGGCCGAGCGGGAGCACCTGCCAGATCGTGACACCGGCGTCGGCGAGGCGATCGACGAAGCGGAGCGCCTCTGCGCCGATCTCGCCGATGCCGTTCGCGCCGGGGAGCGACGTGGGATGCAGCAGGATGCCTGCGCGACGGGAAAAGGTGGTCGACACCGAGGCGCTCAGCGAAGGGTGGAGAGCGTGTACTGCACCACGAGATCGGTGGTGCTCCAGAGCTGCAGGTCGTTGCCCGTGCCGTAGCGCGCGGCGCGCTGACGCCCGTCGCGCATCTCGCGGCTCCAGAGCTCCGCGTGAAAGCCCGAGGCCTCCACCGCGTGCACCACCGCATCGATCGCGGCACGGAGCGTGGCGCGGTACTGCGCGCGCGCAGGCGGCAGCGCGGCGTACTGCTTTGCGGCGCCGAGCACGAAGAGATTCACTTCGCGTCCCCAGGCGACGCGCGGCCCGTGATACGGGTCGCGATCGAACTCGCGCCAGACGGCGGGCGCCGCGAAGATGTCGTTGGTCACCATCGGCCCGACGTTGTCGATGAGCAGCCCGCGCGGGTAGCCATCGGCAAAGGGGCGCACGTCGCGCATCACGGCGGCGGAATCGGCGGCTGCCGTTTCGAGGAAGAGCCGCGTGGCGGGATCGGAATTGATGACGGGAATCGGGGTGCCCGTGCTGTCGAGTGCGAGCGCGAGGAACTCCAGCGGCTCCTCGCGCGCGGCATGTTGTGCGAGCTGCTGGGTCCACCATGCGAGTTCATCGGCGGGGAGCGTCGCCAATCGGGCGCCGACGGCCGCCCAAATGTCCGCCGCCGAACGACGCACGACGAAGTGGCGTGTCGCGCCGCGCCAGGTGGTGACGGCGCGCGCAAGTGCGAGCGAATCGCGAAGCCACACACTGAGCGGCGCGTCACCGCGCAGCGCCGGGTGTGCGTGGACGAGCGAGTCGACCGAGATCCCGAGGCGCGGCAGCGCGCGCGTGATATCGACCAGCGCAGCGAGCGCATTGGGGACCCAGATCGCATTCACATCCATCGCGAAGCGGCCGTTGCCGTAGCCGGCCCCGCTGTCGCGCCAGCTCTCCGACGCCCAGAGCGTATCGCGCCGCCCGAAGCTCACGAGGCGCTCGGCGCGTGGATCAGCGGCGTATGGTGCCGCCATGCGCGCCACGAGGGCGAGCTCCTGCACCAGCTCGTGCATGTGCGACTGTCCGCTGGCGCCGCGCGCCAGCAGGAAGCGGCGTTGCGCCTCTCGCGTCGCCCGTGCATCGGTGAGCCAGCGGCCGACCATGATCGGGAGCTGAAACTCGTCGTCGACCATGTGGTAGTTCTCGCGCGTGCGCCGATGCGTACGCAGGAGCTGTTCCGCACGCGCGAGGAGCGAATCGGCGCGAGTCCCGGTCGCGGTGCGCGCGGCGCGCATGGTCGCGACGTAGTCGGTGATCGCTTCGCGCGAGGCCTGCTCGCCCAGCGCTTCCTCGTGACTGACGCCCCCGTCGGGGCCCAGCTTCCCGAGCGCGGCGCCGATGACGAACTCGGCCATCTCGGGGCGCCAGATCGGTTGCATCATGAGCGCGCTGACGAGCATGTCGCGCCCGAAGTACGTGGCGTAGGTGGGGAGGCCGGCCATCAGCTTCTCGCGCGAGCTGAGCAACTCGACGCCGCGCACCTGCCGCTCGAGGCGTCGCACGCGCAGCGCGGCGGGCGACGCTGCCGGTTGCGACGCGACGGACGTCGACTCTGCGCGCATGTACGCAAGGAACTCGCGCGTGAAGATCTGCTCGCGCGAGAGCGGTGTGAGGGCCGCGCCGGTGGTGGCCACGCGCACGGTGAGCATCAGTGTGTTGCCCGTGCGGGCACGCAGTCGCACGCTGCGGCCGGCCTGTTCGACGGCGATGGCACGCGGGTCGACGACGAGTTCGAGGCGCAGCGAGTCGCGCGCATCCACCGAGGACTGCACGGTCTCGACGACCGTGCGCGCGCCCGTGGTGCGCAGTTGCAGTGTGGGCAGGAAGCGCGCGGCCAGTCCCTCAATGGACGACGCGCGCAGCAGCGCGAGATGCCGGCGCGCGGTCCCCGCGGGCAGTCGCTCGAGCGTACGGCGGAGCGAGTCGTACTCGGCGAGGACGAATGGGGCCGCGGAGGCGGGCTCCTTGTGGCGACCCCAGTATTGCACGTCGCGCTCGACGCGCATGGAGCCGAGGAGGAGGTGCGCGATCTCGGCGTCCGGTGCGCCGATGACGAGCGGATACTCGAAGACGCGCCAGCGACCGCGGCGCCGCGTTGTGGCGGTGGTCTCGCCGAAGCGGAGCGGCACGGTGTCGCCCGCGAGCGTGCGCACGGTGAAGGCGAGGCTCTCGTTGTCCGCGTCTGCCCAGACGTGTACGACACGCCGATCGCGACTGCTCAGATAGACCTGCAGCGTGTTGCCGGCGATGTCGCGATGGAGGCGCGCGCGATATCCGGGATACGCGGCGGGATCATCGAGCGCCGGATCGGGAAAGGCGAGGAGCGGCGGAGCGGGGGTGGCGGAGGGAGCGGAGGCGGCGAGCTGCGCGGCGATGGCGAGCGCGGAGAAGAGCATGCCGAAGGCGAGCGGGGTGCGGAGGGTCACGACACGCCCGCTGGTGGGCAGGGCCTCTGTGCGCAGCGGGCGGCGGATGGGGAGACTTGCGATGGGACCGCGGAGGCGCCAGCGCTGGTCTTCCGGTCTGCACCAGTTGGTCTAATTGCCATATCAGCTTTGCTATGTAATGCAAACTTGACAACGTCTGTGCACGGACGAAACATGTCGCCCACTCAGACGTGGCAGAACGTGTCGGGATGTGCACGACTTCCTGTCGGGGAGTCGCGTGTCCGGCGTGTCGGGTGCGTCAAGAGCGGTCGGTCCGTGCATGGCCTGTGGTACGTCCGTGCGACAGATCGGCCCGATGTGCATGCGCAAGCGCAAGTCAGCCCGCGACACGCTCCTGCCTGTGTCGCGCCACCTTCACTGGTCGTGTTCGTGCTCAAGTCTTCACGCAGTGAGTATGTCAGCGCGGTTCGTGCGCCCGATGGCGGGCTGCACCAGTCATCCACCCGTCCTGCGGAGGGCAGGCACATGGTCCAGGGAGTGCGAAAGCTGCTCGCTGTCGCGGCCGCCAGTTTGGCGTGGACCGTGTCGGCGGCGGCCCAGTCGACCGGCCGGATTTCAGGTCGTGTCATCGATGAGGGCTCATCCGGACCGATCGCCAGCGCGACCGTTCAGGTGGTCGGCACCCAGTTGGGCGCATCGACCCGCGCCGATGGCGGTTTCACGATTACGGGAGTGCCGAGCGGAGCCCAGCGCGTGCGTGTGACGCGGCTGGGCTTCGCTCCTAAGGAAGTGGCGGTGACGGTGGCGACCAACGAGACGGCGACGATCCAGGTCGCGATGTCGCCGGTGGCCGCGCAGATCTCGGGCGTGGTGGTGACCGGCTACGGCACGCAGCGTCGCGAGGCGATCACGGGTGCGGTGGCGACGGTCAAGGGTGACGACGCGAACGTCGGCCTCATTCCGAATGCGACCGGCCTCCTCACCGCGCGCGTCGCGGGCGTGAACGTCGTGGCCAACAGCGGTGATCCGGGCGCGGGCGCGCAGGTGCGTATCCGCGGCGGCACGTCGCTCTCCGGCGGCAATGATCCGCTCTACGTCATCGACGGTGTGCCGATCACCAACGATGCGACCGAGGCCGGTGGCCGCGGTATCGGTGGTTCGGCCTCGCTGCCGCGCAATCCGCTCAACTCGCTCAACCCGTCGGACATCGCGAACATCACGGTGCTCAAGGACGCCTCGGCGACGGCGATCTACGGCAGCCGCGGCGCGAACGGCGTGGTGCTCATCGAGACCAAGAAGGGGAGCACGGCGGGCGTCTCGACGCTCGAGTACGAGGGCTCGGCCGCTTCGGCGACGCGCTCGAACTCGCTCGGCTTCCTGACCGGGTCGGAGTATCGGACCTTCGTGCAGCAGCAGGTCGCCCAGGGCCGCCTGCCGCAGTCGCGCATCGCCGACCTCGGCACGGCCAACACCGACTGGGAAGACGCGCTCAGCCAGACGGGCGTGACGCAGAACCACAACATCGCCTTCTCCGGCGGTTCGCAGAACACGCAGTACCGCGCCTCGCTCAACTTCCTCGATCAGGAAGGCCCGGTCATCAACAACGGGCTGCAGCGCTATCAGGGGCGCATCAATGCGAATCACCTCGCCCTCGACGGCAAGCTGCGCCTGCAGCTCAACCTGACGTCGTCGCGCGTGAACAATCAGTACCTGCCGTTCGAGAACACCGGCGGCTTCGAAGGCGGCGTGTTCACGAACATGGCGGTCTTCAACCCCACGTTCCCGGTTCGCAACGCAGACGGGTCGTTCTACGAGATCGGCCTGGGCTCGCAGTCGGTGCGCAATCCGGTGGGTGTGGCGTCGCAGATCACCGATGAAGCCAACACCAACCGCACGCTCGGCAACCTGACGGCGTCGTACACCATCATCCCGAGCCTCACGGCGCAGATGACGGTGGGCATCGACCAGTCGAACGCGCTGCGCGGCATCTACTGGCCGCGCTCGAGCCCGGTGGGCGCGGGCTTTGGCGGTCTGGCGGAGCAGCGCGAGCTGACGAACCAGAATCGCAACCTGCAGACGATGCTGACGTGGGCGCCCAAGCTCTCGAGCAAGCTCGATGTCGACCTGTTGGGTGGCTACGAGTTCACCGACTTCTCGAACGCGTTCCTGCGCTCGGAAGCGCGGAACTTCATCACCGACGCCTTCTCGTTCCGCAATCTCGGTGGTGGTGCCACGCTGCAGCCGCCCGAGTCCAACCTGACCGAGAGCCGGCTGGTGTCGTTCTTCTCGCGCGCGAACTTCGGCTGGAACGACAAGTACTTCCTCACCGTCAACGCGCGTCGCGACGGCTCGTCGCGCTTCGGTGCGGGGAACAAGTGGGCGAACTTCGGCGGCATCTCGGGTTCGTGGCGTCTCTCGAGCGAGGAGTTCCTCAAGAACTCGACGCTCATCTCCAACCTGCGCCTGCGCGCGGGCTGGGGGGTGCAGGGTAACCAGGCGGTGCCACCCTACGCGTCGCTCATCCTGCTCGAGCCCAACAACGGCGCGCGCTACCCGTTCGGCACGACGGTCACGACGGGTGTGGTGCCGACGCGCAACGAGAACGCGAACCTCAAGTGGGAGCAGACGACGCAGACCAACGTCGCACTCGATTGGGGGCTCAAGAACAACAAGTACACCGGTACCTTCGAGTACTACCAGAAGGACACGAAGGATCTGCTCCTGACCGTGGCTGTGCCGCAGCCCGCGCTGGTGCGTGACCGCCTCGAGAACG
>JALOPS010000227.1 GCA_025453745.1 Gemmatimonadaceae bacterium | reverse complement strand
CGCCGGCAGTTTCGCACGGTCGAAGTGTGGCCGCAGCAGTCCAATGGCCCCGCCGAAGGGGTCAAGTACCGCTTCGTGTGGGATGCACCGCTGCTCATCTCACCGCACGATGCGAACACGATCTACATCGGGTCGCAGCATCTGCATCGCACGACCAACGGCGGGCAGAGCTGGCAGGTGATCAGTCCGGATCTCACGCGCAACGATCGCACGCGCATGGGAAGCTCGGGCGGGCTCACGCCGGACAACATCGGCGTCGAGTACTCCGGCGTGATCTTCGGCATCGCGGAGTCGCCGATCGAGAAGGGCCTGATCTGGGCGGGAACCAATGACGGCCTCGTGCAGGTCACACGTGACAACGGGCAGACGTGGACCAACGTGACGGCCAACATCCCGGGGCTGCCGTTCTGGGGATCGGTGCGGAGCATCGTCGCCTCGCGCCATGCCGCCGGCACGGCCTACCTGACGGTCGATGCCCATCAGGAGAACAATCGCGATCCCTTCGTCTACAAGACCACGGACTACGGCAAGACGTGGACGTCGATCGTCAACGGCATCCCGCGCAGCGCGCTGAGCTACGCGAAGGTGATCCACGAAGACCCGGTGCGGCGCGGCCTGCTCTACGTCGGGACGGAGAATGCGATCTACGTCTCGTTCGATGACGGTGCCAACTGGCTGCCGCTGCAGAACAATCTGCCGCACGCGCCCGTCTCAGGGATCGTGGTGCAGCCACACTTCAGCGACCTGGTGATCTCGACGTACGGGCGCGGCTTCTGGATCCTGGACGACATCACGCCATTGCGCGCGGTGACGCCGGAGATCCTGGCGAAGAGCGTCCACCTGTTCACGCCGCGCGACGCGTACCGGTTCCGGCCGATCACGGCGCCCTCGACGACGTACGACGATCCGACGACGGGCACGAATCCCCGCTACGGCGCGTCGCTGACGTATTACCTCAAGGAAGCGCCGCAGGAGGCGCCTCGCATCCAGATCCTCGACGCGGCAGGCGCGGTGGTGCGCACGTTTGCCGGCACGCGCACCGCGGGGCTCAACCGGATGCACTGGGACTTGCGGGGCGAGCCGAGTGCGGACGTACGGCTCTTCACGAGCCCGATGTACGCGGAGCACATCGTGCCGGGGCCGAACGGACGTGAAGCGCCGGGCACGGGGCGCATCAGTGTGCTGATGCCGCCGGGCAGGTACACGGTGCGGATGCGGGTCAACGGCGAAACACAGGATGCACCGCTGACGGTGCTCAAGGATCCGAACTCCGGCGGCACGGAAGCGCAGATTGCGGCACAGACGGCGTTTGTGCGCGCGGTGCAGCGCGACTTGAATGAAGCGGCCGATGCCGTCGAGCGGGTGGAATCGGTGCGCGTGCAGTTGGCGGCGGTCTCGCGCGCAGCGGGCGATCCTGCCGTGCGTCGGATGGCGGATTCGCTGGCGAAGAAGCTGGTGGATGTGGAGATGGAGCTGGTCGATCTGCGACTGACGGGCGCCGGACAGGACGGTGTGCGCTTCGGGTCGAAGCTGATCGGGAAGCTGGTGTACCTGGGCAACGGGATCGGCAACGCGGATTTCGCGCCGACGGATCAGCAGGGTGAGGTGCAGAAGATTCTCACGGAGCAACTGCGGTCGCACGTCGGGCGGTTGGAGTCGATTCTCGCGAACGATCTGAAGGCGTTCAACGATCAGTTGCGGGAGAAGGGGTTTCCGAATGTGGTGGCGAAGACGGCGAAGCCGATCAGCTAAAGGCGAAGGGCAGTAGCCGGGCAGCTGAAAGCTGAGAGCGTGCTGCTCAAGTCCAGCCGACAGCTCTCAGCTTTCCGCTGTCAGCTGCTCTCGCGTGGCGTACGCGGTTCTGGGCTGGTGCTGTCAGCACGGCACGAGCTCTCAGCAGCAGGTCCGGCACATTCACGTTGTGCGAATGTCCGCGGCATCCACCGTCGATACGGCGCGCGAGAGCTGCTGAGAGCTGTCAGCTGACAGCGGTAGGCTGGACTTCAGCAGCACGCTGAGAGCTGAGAGCTGCCCGGCTACTGCCCTTCCGCTCTCAGCTGCTCTGCGCCGTTACCGATCCCCCACCAGCTCCGGCACCGTCTCCCGCAACTCCGCCGCGCTGAAGACACCGGGCCGAATCACCCGCGGTCTCCGCCCGGTACAATCCACCACCGTCGACGGCGGCGACGGCTGCAACCGCCCCCCATCGAGCACCAGCACTTCGTTCGTCGCCGCCTGCACCGGCCACTGCGCCAGGATCTCACTCGCCGCGAGCGCCGGTGGCACACCCGGCAGATTCGCGCTGGTCGACGTGATCGGGTCCCCATACGCCGCAAGCAGCCGCTGCAATCCCGCGTGCGGCGTCCACCGCACCGCGATCCCGCCCTCCGGTCCCCGCAACCGTAGCGGCACGCGCTTCTCGCCGCCCGGAAGCACCAGCGTCAACGGCCCCGGCCAGTGCGCCGCGGCCAATCGCGACGCGGCCGGCGTCAGCGCCAGGTCGAGACGCGAGAGCATCGCACTCCCGTTGATCAGCAGGAGGAACGGCTTCCCTGCCGGCCGCCGCTTCATGCGTACCAGCGTCTCCACCGACTCGGCGTCGACGGCCGTGCCGAAGCCGTACACGGTCTCCGTCGGATACGCGATCACGCGGCGCTCACTCAATTGGTGAATCACCTGCGACAGCGCGGCGTCGATCTCCGCGTCCGACCAGAACGGCACCGGACGTGGATCGCGCGGCGTCGCGCCACCGAGCGCCACTACTCCGGCTCCGTGAGCATGCTGAGCGCTTCGGCGCGCGCAAAGTCCGACGCCTCGGTCACCTTCATCGCCCGTTCGCTGCCGCGCACGACGAACACGGGAATCCCGAGACGCTCGCACAGTCCCGCATCGTCTGTCGCGGCAATGCCATCGCGTCGCGCCGCGCGATGCGCGTCTTCGAGCACCGTACGCGGAAAGCCCTGCGGCGTCTGCGCACGCCAGAGCATCGACCGATCGACGGTGCGCACGATGCGCCCGTCGGCATCGACCTCCTTGAGCGTGTCGACCACCGGCAGCGCAGCCGTCACCGCGCGTCCGCTCCGCGCGGCGTCGATCACGCGGGCGATCGTGTCGTCGGTCACGAGCGGACGCGCCGCATCGTGTACGAGTACGGTGCCGATTTCCGGAGGCAGGTCTTCGAGACCATTGTAGACTGAGTCGCCGCGCTCGCGCCCACCGGTCGAGATGAGCAACCGTTCGAGATCGCACTGGAAGATCCACGGCGGCGGATCGGCGGCGTGCGATCGCGGGAGCACGGCCACCACACACGCAACAGCCGGGTGCGCCATGAACGCCTGGATGCTGTGCAGCAGCATCGGTTTGCCAGCCACCCAGCGAAACTGCTTGAGCTCATCCGCACCGGTGCGTGTGCCCTTGCCCCCCGCGACGACGATGACACCGACGTCGCGCCCTTTCGCATCGCCACCGCCGACCCGTGCATCTGGTGATGGCGACGACGGAGACGGCGGTGGAGCGGAGGGCCGCACCTCGCCGGGTCGCGAGGTGAGAATGGGCGGCATCGCCACGGCGCGAGGCGGGCGGTGGACCGGTGCGCCCTCGTCGGCAGCATCCGTCATGCGACGCCCGCCGGCATTTCGCTCTCGCGCGCGCCCGCGTGGAACAGCGTTCGCAAGAGCTGGTCGATCGTTCGCACGCCGTGCACGCGCAGTCCGCTCGGCACGCGCGAGGGGATGCCACGCTCGGCGAGATACGCATCGGTCCAGCCGAGGCGCGCGGCCTCTGCGAGTCTTCGCTCTACTTGCGAGACGGGGCGCAGCTCGCCACCCAGCCCAATCTCGCCGAGCAACAGCGCCGTGGACGGAATCGGTCGATCGTACACGCTCGAGGCGAGCGCGGTGGCGATCGCGGCATCGGCGATCGGCTCCTGCACGCGCAGTCCGCCCACGATGTTGCAGAACACGTCGAGCTGCGCAAACGAGAGCCCGGCGCGCTTGTCGAGCACGGCGAGGAGCAGCGCGAGCCGCTTGCTGTCGACGCCGGTGGCCACGCGCTGCGGTGTACCGAAGCCGGCGCGTGCGGCGAGTGCCTGCACCTCCACGAGCACCGGGCGCGAGCCTTCGAGCAGCGCGGTGACCGCGGAGCCCGACGCCGGTGCATCGCGATCACCGAGAAAGAGCGAGGACGGATTCTCGACCGCGGCGAGCCCGTCCTGCCCCATGCGAAACACGCCGATTTCATCGACGCTGCCGAAGCGATTCTTCGTCGCGCGCAACACGCGATGATCGAGTGTACCCTCGCCCTCGAAGTAGAGCACTGTATCGACGATGTGCTCGAGCGTCTTGGGGCCGGCGATGCCGCCACCCTTGGTCACGTGGCCCACCAGCACCACCGCCGTGCCAGTCGCCTTGGCAAAGCGCATGAGCCGTGCGGCGCACTCGCGCACCTGCCCCACGTTTCCCGGCGCGCCCTCGAGCTCACTCGTGAAGACGGTCTGGATGGAATCGATCACCAGCACGTCGAGCGCGCGCTCGCGCGAGAGCGACGCCGCAGTGGCAAGAATCGTCTCCAGCTCCGTTTCCGCGAGCAGCAGCACGTCGGTCGCGCGATCGGCGAGCCGCTCGGCGCGCAGGCGCACCTGCAACGGCGACTCTTCTCCCGACACATACAACACACGACGCCCGGCCCCGTGGAGGCGCGCGGCCACCTGCAGGAGCAGCGTCGACTTGCCGATGCCCGGCTCACCACCAACGAGCAGCAACGACCCCGGCACAATGCCGCCGCCGACGACGAAGTCGAATTCTCCGAGGCCCGATCGCCACCGCGTGCCGTCGCCACCTTGCACTTCGCCGAGCGTGACGACCGCTCCCGCACCTGCCGCCGATCGTGCCGCTGCCGGTGCGGGCGCACGCCGCGCATCGCTGCGCGCGAGCGGTTCCTCCACGAGGGAGTTCCACGCACCGCACGTCTCGCACTTGCCCGCCCACTTGGGATAGTCCGCGCCGCACTCGCTGCACCGATAGATCGACTTTGCCTTGGCCATGCGCGCGATCAGCCCGGCGGCAAGGCGCGACCGCCCTCGTTGCCACGATAGAGCTTGGGACCACCGAAGTCCGGCCCGCCACCCCCCGGTGGGCCCGGCGGCGGCGGACGATGCGAGAGATCACCAAAGCGCGTGTAGCGCTTCTCGAAGCCGATGAGCGCCGTGCCGGTGGGGCCGTTGCGCTGCTTGCCGATGATGATCTCGGCGACACCCTCGATGGCGGGATTCTTGAGACGCCCGGTCTCGTCGCGCTCGGCGTACACTTCCTGCCGGAAGATGAAGAGAATGAGGTCCGCGTCCTGCTCGATTGCCCCGGACTCGCGCAGGTCGGACATCTGCGGACGCCCCTTGTCTTCGCCGGTGCGCTGCTCGGGAGCGCGCGAGAGCTGCGAGAGCGCGATGACCGGTACACCAAGCTCCTTCGCGAGCGCCTTGAGTCCGCGCGAGATGTAGCTGACTTCCTGCTGCCGATTCTCCACGCCCGGCGGGCCCGCCATGAGCTGCAGGTAGTCGACGATGATCATCTTGATGGGCGTGCCTTCCTTCTGTGCCTCGACGAAGAGGCGCCGCGACTTCGAGCGCATCTCCGCGAGCGAGATGCCCGGCGTATCGTCGATGTAGATCGGCGCACCTTGGAGCTTCCCGGCCGCATCGGCCAGGAGGCGGAAGTCCACGTCACGCAGACGCCCTTGCCGCAGCTGCTGCGCATCGACATGTGCTTCTGAGGTGAGCATGCGCTGGACCAGCGACTCCTTGCTCATTTCGAGCGAGAAGATGGCAACCCCCACGCCGTCGTGTTCGCGTGTGGTGATCGCCGCGTTGCAGGCGATGTTGAGCACGAACGCCGTCTTGCCCATCGAGGGGCGCGCGGCCACGATGATGAGGTCGGAGGGCTGAAAGCCCGAGGTCATCTCGTCGACCTTCGTGAAGCCGCTCGGTACGCCGGTGACGAGCGCCTCGCGTGAGCCCAACGCCTCGATGCGCTCCATCGCCGGCCAGAGCAGCGGCTTGAGACGATGGAACTCCGTCGTCTGCTTGATCTGGCCGACGGCGAAGATGCGGCGCTCCGCTTCTTCGACCAGATCGTTTGCGGGGAGCTTGGCCTCGAACGCCTCGCCGACGATGTCGGTCGAGACCTCGATGAGGCGGCGCAAGAGCGCCTTCTCGCGAATGATGCGCGCGTGATACTCGACGTTGGCCGCCGTGGGCACCGCGTCCGCGAGGAAGCGCAGATAGTCCGGCCCCAGCGAGGTGCTCAGCTCACCGCGCCGCTCCAGCTCGTCGGCAATGGTGACCGGATCGGCGACGCCGCCCTTGTCGATGATCGCACGCACCGCGCCCCATACCCGGCGATGCGCCTCGCGAAAGAACATCGAGTCTTCGAGCAGGTCCTGCACCTTCGCGAGCGCGTCACGGTCGAGCAGCACCGCACCGAGGACCGCCTGCTCGGCGTCCTCGGACCACGGCGCCTTGCGCTCGCGGTAGGGATCACGCGGCGTCGTGAGCGCGCGCGGTGTCGAGTACTCGACGGGCAAGCTGGACATCGTCCCAGGTAGGGCGCTTCCATGCCGGATTGCGGAGCAATGCGGCCGGATGGTACGTGACGATCAGGGGAATGCCGTAGTAGCGATGGATCTGCCCGCGAAGCTGCCCGATCGACTGCTTGGTGGCGAGCAGCGTCTGCGACGCATACGTGCCCAACGTCAGGATGACCTTCGGACGCAGGAGCTCGAGCTGTCGCAGGAGGAACGGACTGCACGCGTGCACT
>JALOPS010000226.1 GCA_025453745.1 Gemmatimonadaceae bacterium | reverse complement strand
ACAACCGGCTGATCGACGCCTCGGCCGCTGCATCGCGGAACGAGGCGAAGCGTCGCGACGGCAGTCCGTAGAGCTGCTCGGTCGAGTCGGTGTACGCGAACTGCGCGCCGTAGAGCTCACTCAACACCACGGACGCGGCGTTGGAGATCACGCTGTGTCCGCTCGGATACTCCGGGAAGGGTGGCGTTTGCAACAGCGGCTGCCACGCCTCGTCGATGTGCGTGTTGATCGCGGTCTCCGGGCGGATGAGGGCGCTGCGATACTTCTCCTCCCAGGCACTCAGAAAGCCCTCGTACAGCGCAATCGCCGTGCGCACGTACGCCTCCGAGGCGCGCACCACGTCGTCACCGCGCTGCCGGGCCGCCAGCCGCGCGATCCCCATCCAGTGCCCGCCGGGCGACATCTTCTTGGTGGCGAACATCGTGTGACCCTGCACGTGCATGACGTACGGATTGCAGTCCCAGAACGCCGCGATGGCGCGCTGTTCCGCCGTCAGCGACTTCCCCACCTCGTACACCTCGCGCAGCTCGCGCGCGAACGGCGTCCCCGCGGCGACACTGAACGGAGGCGGCGGCGGCGGGCGGAACTGACTCGCCGAATCCATGACCAGCGGGCGAAGCATCGCCCAGTTGGGCTCCACGGCATCCATGTATGCCGGTGGCGTGGGCGTCCATCGCCCGGGCGTCTGCGTCACGGAAAACTTCGGATACCCGCGGCTCTCGCGATACTTGTCCTGGCCGACCCACGCGAGAATGCGCTGCGCGACCGTGTCGCCGTACGCGATGGAACGCGCATAGACCGCCGCATCGAGCTCCGCGCGATACGGCGCGCCCGCCGCCGTGCGCAGCGAGTCCATCCGCTCGCGCGAGAAGGTGAGCGCATGTCCGACGGTGAGAAACGCGTGCACGGCGGCCAGCGGGAGCGACACCGAGTCACCGCGTGGTGCGGCCGGCACCGGCGCGAAATCACGGAGCTGCCCGGCAAGGGAGCGCGTCGTCGAATCAGCCTGCCGTACGATTTCCCACGCTGCGACCGACGCGTACGCATAGATGCGACTCGCCTGCGGCGGGCTGAAAATGTCGTACGTGATGACATCCGTGAGCGCTTGGCCGGCCGCGTGCAGTCGCTCGGCGTGAATGGCCGGCGACACCGGCACCGGCGCCGGTCGGGCCGAACAGCCGACCAGCGCCAACACGGCGATCCATCGTGCACCGCGCATCATCGCGTGCTCCCCTGTGCCACCCGGCGCGGGGCGCGTGTGAGCAGCAGCGCACGATCGTTGTTGCGCGCCACCAGCCACGCAACGCCGGCGCGCGTGCGCAGCGGTTGGATATCGCGCACCTCGCCCTCGAGACGCACGCCGCCCTCGTTCGGCCGGCGCGCGGCAAAGCGCCCCTGCCCATCGTTGCGCAGCAGCGCGCCGAAGCTGGCGTGCATGCGACCGACCTGCGTGGGAAAGGCATCGAAGTTGCCGCCGAGCAGCAGGTCGACGGTGCCGTTGCCGTCGAAATCAGCGCTGGCGAGCCCGATCATCGGCGCCAGTTGCGCCTCGATCGGCAGCGGTTCGATGGCATAGCGGCCATCGGGTCGCGAGCGCACCAGCGACGTGGCGCAGCTGCGCGCCTCGCGGCGCACGGCACGCTCCAGATCGGCCGCCGGAAAGACGTCGGTCACGCTCTGCCCCGCGTAGTTCTTGTAGTTGAGGTACTTCGCCTTGAGCGGAGGGATCGCCTTGAGCAGATCGTCGCGCAGGATGAGCGGATAGTCCTTGCCCTCGTGATGCGTCGTGACGATCTGCTCGACAAATCCATTGCGATCGAAGTCCGCGACAAACAGCCTGGCGGGCGTGGAGTCGGTCGCCTGCAGCAATCCGTTGCACCCGAGGTTGCCGACGACGAAGTCCGCGCGCCCGTCGCCGGTCACGTCGTCGACCAGGATGCGGTTCCACCATCCTTCCGATCGATCCAGCCCGAGGCCGGTCGCGCGCTCCAGTCGCCCGCGCCCCGTGTTGCGATAGATGGTGATGGGCATCCAGTCGCCGACGACCACGAGATCCACGCGACCATCGCCATTGGTGTCGGTCCAGGCGGCATCCGTCACCATGCCGACGGTCGCGAGGCCGGGCGCGAACGCGTCGGTCACGTCGGTGAACCGCCCCCGTCCATCATTGCGGAGCAGGTGGCTGCGCGGCGCCGCGCCGTAGTTGCCCGGGATCAGCCGGCCGCCAACGAAGAGATCGAGGTCGCCATCCGCATCGACATCGGCCGCCGTCACGCGCGACCCCGCCGAGGTCTCCGGCGGCAGCGCACTCGTGGCCTTGGTGAACCGGCCGCGACCATCGTTCAGATACAGGCGATCCTGCAGCGCCGGCGCGCCTTCGGAGAACTCGTTGCCGCCACTGACCACGTACAGATCATGGTCTCCATCCCGATCGGCATCGAAGAAGAGCGCCCCCACATCTTCGGAGACCGCATCGGCGGCGAACGTGGTGCTGTCAGAGCGCGCGAAGCGTCCATCCGACTGCTGCAGGAGGAGCTGCCCGGACTGCTCCTTGGCCCCACCGAAAAAGACGTCGTCGAGTCCGTCACCATTGACGTCACCGGTGGCAAGCGCGGGGCCGTCGGTCGAGACCATGCGCGGAAGCAGCCGCTCACGGTCGAAGTCGACATAGTCGTTCTCGACGTGGCGGAACGGCACGCGCATGCTGTCGCCATCGATGCGAAGGAGCGATGTCGGTCCCGCCGCGCGCAGCACGGACGGTGAGGGCACCACGGCGCCGGATGCCGCTGCTGTCGCCTCCGCTGCCAACGACACGCGCACCCGTGCGTTGGTCGCCCCGCCGGCATGCACGGTGCGCGTTCCGCTCGGCCAGGTGACCACGAGCGAATCGTACGCGGCGCGGGACCCGACGCCAAAGGTGAGCGCGTAGTCCACGCTCGACTGGAACCCGCGCGCCGGGTAGAGCTCCTGCACCTGCACGGTGTCGCCCGCGAAGAGCTCCACGCGCGCCCCGACGCCAAACCGGTTCTTGCCGTCCCCGGCCAGCCGCACCTGCACGAAGCGGCGATCGGGGTTCACCTGCCGCGCGTTGTTGCGGTAGATGAACACGTCGGCATTGGTGTTGTTCACGACGAGATCGAGCGCCCCGTCGCCATCGAGATCGCCGTACGCCGCGCCATTGGAGAAGCTGGGCGTGTCGAGCCCCCACTCGCGCGCCACCGACGCAAAGCGAAAGCCGCCGACATTGCGAAAGGCGTAGTTGGGGATCGGCGTCGACGACATCGCCGTGATGAGCGCCATGAAGTCCACCTTCCGGCCACTCGACGCATCCCGCATGGTCTCGTTGTTGGCCAGAAAGGCCACGTAGTCCTGCGACGTCACATCGCGCGCGAGCCCGTTGGTGACGAAGAGGTCCTTGGCGCCATCGAGATCGAAGTCGGCAAAGAGCGCGCTCCAGCTCCAGTCGGTTGCGGCCACGCCCATCAGCCGCCCGACATCACTGAAGGTCCCATCGCCGTTGTTGCGCTGCAGCATGTTGCGCATCGACTGATGGTGATAGCCGTTGCGCACCTTGGCCCGGTACACGTCGTAGCTCTCGTAGCTGGCTACCGTCTTGAGCCGCGCCTCGGTCTCCGGCAGCATGTCGGTGGTGTAGACCTCCGGCCAGCCGTCATTGTCGACGTCCGCGATGTCCATCCCCATCGAGAAGTAGCTCATCGCCGGCATCGCCGTTTCGGCCACATCGGTGAAGCCGCCGTTGCCGTCGTTCAGGTAGACGTAGTCGCGCTCGAAGAAGTCGTTGGCCACGTAGAGATCGGGCCACCCGTCGCGGTTGAGATCCGAGACGCCCACGCCCAGCCCGAAGGCCGCCTCCGGGCCGTGAATGCGCGCCGCCTCGGAGATGTCGGTGAAGCGTGCGCCGTCGTTGCGATAGAGCCGGTGCCCGCCGTAGAGGCTCCGCTCGTTGCGCAGGTTGCGCACGCCAAAGCTCGACGCCGGCTGCGGCGAGTTGTTGAGCACGAACAGATCGAGATCGCCGTCGCGATCGGCATCGAAAAACGCCGACTGCGTGGTATACCCATCGTCGGCGATGCCGAACTGCTCCGCGCGTTCGGTGAAGGTCGGCACGCCGTCCGCCCCGACGCCTTGGTTGAGCCAGAGCCGGTTCTTGCGCTGCGCGGGCTCGATCTGACCGGCGTGCGACTCGTACAGGTCGAGACGACCGTCACCGTCGACATCCGCGAGCACCACGCCGGTTGTCCACGGTCCACCGCGGGTGATGCCGCTGGCTTCGGTGATGTCGCGAAAGCGGAAGCCGCCCAGGTTGAGATAGAGGCGACTGCCCTCGGAATTGCTCGAGAGGATGAGTTCCGGCAGCGAGTCGCCGCTCACGTCACCGATCGCGACGCCACCGCCGTTGTAGAAGTTGCGATAGGTGAACACGTTCACCTCGCGCGATTCGGTCAGCCGATTGGCAAAGCGCACGCCCGTGACCTGGGCGGCAAGGCGCGTGAACTGCTGTCCATCGCTCGCGGGGAGCGCCGCCGTGGGGTCGTCGGCGGGGCGCGGCGCGCCGGTGCACGCGGCACCAGCGGCAACGAGCGCCATCCAGCCGTACCGCAACACTCGGCGATCCGGTCGAGGCATCGTCGGGGGAACTGGCATTGCCCGCACTATAGTCGGCTGCGCAGCGCGCATAAACACCACGGCCCGCGTCGGATGACGCGGGCCGTGGCGTACTGCAGTCTGCGAGGGCTAGTAGCCCGCGTTCTGCGTCAGGCGCGGATTCACGTCGATCTGCGTCTGCGGGATCGGCATGAGAATGCGGTACGGCTCACCCGCCGTCTTGAAGGCGCGAGCGCCCGTGTACGTGCCGAAGCGGATCATGTCCTGGCGACGCTTGGCCTCGCCGGCGAACTCGAAGAGACGCTCGCTGTAGACCGCGTCACGCACCTGTGCCTGCGTCAGCGTGCTGGGCAGCGGCCTGGCGGGGCTGAAGGCACGGGCGCGGAGGCGATTGAGCTCCACAATGGCCTCGGCCGTGCGGCCGAGCTCATTGAGCGCCTCGGCCTTGATCATGATCATCTCGCCGAGACGGAAGTACACGAAGTCGTTGCCATGGTGGCCACCACCGACGGCGTTCGGGTCTGGCGTGTACTTCACGAGACGTGCGCCCTCGTTCTCCGCCGCGTTGGACGGATCGCGGATCTCGGGCGTGAAGATGAGCAGGGCGCCCGCGCGATCGCGGACCGGCTCACCCGTGCGCACGTTGAACTGCTGCCCCACGAGGAACACGCGACGACGCACATCGAGCGAGTCGAACGCGCGATAGGTCTCGGCGAGCGTCGCGAAGCCGTTCCACGGCGCGTCACCCGAGAAGCCCATGTTGTAGTGGTTGCCGCGCATCACGATCGAGAGCCCGAGCCCGTCCTGCGCCCGGTGGCGCACAACCCAGATGTGCTCCGGATTTCCCGAGTTCGTCGCCGAGAACATCGCCCGGTAGTCCGTCGCGAGCGTGTAGCGCCCCGAGTTGAGCACGCGGTCGGCGGCCGTGACCGCCTCCTGCCAGCGCGCCGTACCCGGCTGCAGGCCGGCCGAGGTCACCGTGCCCGTGTACACACGGGCGTTCACATACATGTTCGCGAGCAGCGCATCGGCCGCGCCGCGCGTGGCCCGGCCGTACCCGGAGGCCGGCCAGCTCTCGGGCAGCGCCGTGCGCGCCGCGTTGAGCTCTCTTTCGATGAACGAGAACACTTCCGCGCGCGAGGCACGCGCCCGCGGCTCGATCTTGGTGTCCTCCACGATCGGCACACCGCCGAACATGTCCATCAGCACGTAATAGTAGAACGCGCGCAGGAAGCGAAGCTCCGCCTGGACCTGCGCCTTGTTGTCGACCGCGACCCCTTCGAGCGCGCCGAGCACCACGTTCGCGCGCGAGATGCCGCCGAAGACGTCGTTCCACACGCCCTGGATGTCGTCGAGCGCGGACGCGCTCGTCGGGCTCCAGCGCTGACGATAGATCTCGAGCCAGCGGCCGTTGTCGAACCAGTCCGACCCGCGGGTCGGGACAATGTTCTCGTCGGTCGTGACCTGCGAGAGATTGTAGTAGCCCCACATCGTCGCGCGGAGCCCCGCATACACCGAGGCGAGCCCGCCGAGGATCTCGTCGTTGTTGCGATAGAAGTTGCTCGGCGTGATCGCCGAGACCGGAGTCTCCTCGAGATCGGTACACGCCGGCGTGCTCACGAGCACGGCCGCGGGTACCGCCAGCGAGACCCCGGCGCGCCAGAAGCGGCGCGCACGGGTCGAAGCGTTGGTCAGCATCGGTCGGGTATCCCTCGACTGTCGGAAGGTCTGATCAGGAATCATTCGGATCGGCTCAGAACGAGAGGCGGAGGCCCGTCGTCAACACACGCGCACGCGGGTACGCGAGGTAGTCCACACCGCGCGAGGCGAGCCCGGCGTCGATGAACACCTCCGGATCATAACCGGAGTACGGCGTCCAGAGGAGCAGGTTGTCACCCGAGACGAACGCGCGCGCCGTGCTGCCGCGGCGAATGCCGGCCGGGAGGTTGAACGTATAACCGACGGTCACATTGGCGAGGCGGAAGAACGAGCCGTCCTCGATCCAGCGCGACGAGTAGATCGCGGCCTGCGTCAGGTCGCCCGGATCGCTCAGGCCGGAGCGAAGGAAGTTGCGACCCTGGTTCACATTCGCCTTCGCGCCGTAGACGAGCGCGGTGTTGTTGAACACGTCGCGACCGAACTCGCCGCGCGCCAGATAGCTGAAGTCGAGCTTCTTCCAGCGTCCGTTGCCGCGCCAGCCGAGCGACA
>JALOPS010000225.1 GCA_025453745.1 Gemmatimonadaceae bacterium | reverse complement strand
TCGGCGGGCTTCGAGATCAACGACGCGGGCTTCATGCAGCGCGCGGATCGCCAGTCAGCGTGGAACTGGATCGGTATTCGCCCCAACAAGGCCACCAAGTACTATCGCAATCTCGGGCTCAATACGAACCAGTGGGGACAGTGGACCGCTGCTGGCCTTCCCTTGTCGGCGGGCGGCAACCTGAACGCGTGGGCCGAACTGCCCAACTTCTGGCAGGTCAATGGTGGCTACGGCATGGAGAATCCGTGGGCCACGTATGATGATCGTGCGTCCCGCGGCGGCCCGGCGCTGCGCAATACCTTCGCCCGCTTCGGCTGGTTCGGCATGTCGCTCGACCAGCGCAAGCGCATCGTGCCGGGGTTCAACGCCTTCTTCAATGCGTACGATGAAGGGCGCTCGTGGACGCAGAGCTACTCGCCGCGCCTCGAGCTCCGCCCGTCCAACCGGTTGCAGACGTCGCTCAGCTTCAACTACAACCGTCGCGTGCAGGACGCGCAGTGGCTCGGCAACGAGGCGTTCGACGGGCGGACGGCCTACACCTTTGCGCGATTGCAGCAGACCACGGCGAGCCTCACCGCACGCTTCGACGTCACCGCCACGCCTCGGCTTTCGCTCCAGGTGTACGCGCAGCCGTTTGCGACGACCGGGCGCTACTCGCGGCTGCGCGAGCTCGCCGCGCCGCGGGCCGATCGCTACGACGACCGCTTCCAGGCGTTTGGCAACGGACGCGATCCGGGCGGATTCAACTTCAAGCAGTTCAGCTCGAACGTGGTGATGCGGTGGGAGTACCGTCCGGGCTCGACACTGTTCGCAGTGTGGTCGCAGGGGCGCGACGCGTTCGACGACAATGGACAGTCGCAGTTCCGCGCCGGACGCGAGTTCCGCGATCTGTTCTCGCGCCGGCCGGACAACACGTTCCTGGTCAAGATGAGCTACTGGTTCGCGCAGTAGCGCACTCTCCGACGCGTGCCGCTGCGGGGGTTACCCCCGCAGCACGCGGGCGAACACCTCGCTGTCCACGTTGCCACCGCAGACGATCGCCGCGCATGACATACCCTGCGTGCGCGCACCATCAGCGATGATCGCCGCCAGCGCCGCCGCACCGGCCCCTTCGGCCACGTTGTGCGTGTCATGGAAGAGGGCGCGCATGGCATGCTCCACCTCGTCATCGGTGACGGCGACCACATGCGGCTGGCGCGCGGCGAGGATCGCAAACGCGGTGGGATCGGGCCGCCGCGTGGCCATGCCATCGGCAATGCGTGTGCTGCTTGGCGACTCGATGATCCGGCCATCGACGAGTGACTGTGCCATCGCGGTGGCGTGCGCCGAGACCACGGCGACGATCTCGACGCCATGGCCGAGCGCCTCCTTGGCGGCGTAGCAGCCGCAGATGCCGGAGCCCAGGCCAATGGGCACGTAGAGCCGGTCGAGATCTGGCACCGCGCGCAGGAGTTCGAGTGCGTACGTGCCGACTCCGGCGACAAGTCGCACATCAAAGCTCGGCAACCGATGATAGCCCCGCTCGACGGCAATACGATCGGCGATGTCGCACGACTCGGCGAAATCCTGTCCGTCTTCGATGAGCTCCGCGCCAAGCGCACGCATGGCGGCGTTCTTCTCGCGGCTGTTGCCGTGCGGGACGACGATGACCACACGATGCCCCGTGCGGCGCGCGGCGAAGCCGATGGACTGGCCGTGATTGCCGCGCGTCGCGCTCACGACACCGTCGATCTCTGGCCGTTCGCGGCGCAGCGCGTCGAGATAGACCAAGCCGCCGCGCACCTTGAACGCGCCGGCCGGCGTGTGGTTTTCATGTTTGAGCCACACGGCGCGCGGCCCGCGCACCCGCGCTTCGATGAGCGGCCAACGGTACTGCGGCGTGGGCGGCACATGCGGCGCGATCAGGCGCGCGGCCGAGGTCAGCTCGTCGAGCGACGGGAGGGTGGTCATGGAGGGGTGGGTGGTGGGAGCGGCGCGATACGCGTCTCCCCATGGCGCAGCAGCCAGAAGTCGTCGGCCGCAAACCCCGCCGCATCCCACGCGGCGCGCGCGCGGCGCGGTGGTTCGTCCATCGGTTCATCGGTGAGCTTGAACGTGCCCCAGTGCATGGGGACGAAGCGTGAGGGGCGAGCCGCGTGCGGATGCACTGCACGAATCGCGCGATACGCGTCGATCGCCTCGTCGGCACTCATGTGCACGGGACGCATGAACCAGCGCGGTTCGTACGCACCGATGGGCATGCACACCACGTCGAATGGCCCGTGCGCCTCCGCGATGCGCCCGAACTCCGGGTGCAGCCCCGAGTCGCCGGCGAAGTACAGCGTGTGCGCCGGGGTGCGCACGACGAAGCCGCACCAGAGCGATTGATTGCGGTCGGCCACGCCACGGCCGCTGAAGTGCTGGGCCGGTACGGCCGCAATCGTGAGCGACTGACCATCGCGCGTGCGATGCTCGGCCGACTGCCACCAATCCAGTTCGATGGGCGCGGCGACACCGAGCGCGCGCACAGACGCCGCGACACCGAGCGGTGTCGCCCATGCGGTGGTGTCGCGCCTGGCGAGTCGACGAATCGCAGCGCGATCGAAGTGGTCGTAGTGGTTGTGCGAGAGAAGCACCAAGTCGATGGGCGGCAGCGCGTCGAGCGCCGCACCCGGTGGCACCCAGCGGGCCGGGCCGAACACGCCCAACGGGCCCACACGTCGCGCCCAGACCGGATCGGTGAGGATCGTGATTGCGCCGAGCTGCACGAGTACCGTGGAGTGCCCGATCCAGGTGACGCGCAGTTCGTCGGGGGCGGCGCGCGGGGTGGCAAACGCGGGGGGGACGCGCGCGAACGCGCTGGGCTTGGGGTCGGGGCGCCGGTCGCGCCAGCGTGTGGCGACCCACTTGAGCACGCTCGCGGGCGTGCCGGCCTCGCTGTTCGCCCACGGGTTGCGGAAGCCGCCGCGGGGGTCGTGGTGTGGCGGTCGATCGGTCGAAGACACTGTTCCAAGCTATCGGCGCGGCGTCGTCGCAGGGAGCGCGCCGGGTGCAGCCCATCGAACGGCGACCGGCACTCGACGGGCGCGCTGCCGCCGTCGCCGTCGCGCGGTCCGACTGGTGGTGCTGCGCTCGGCGCCGACCGTGACCCGTGCGCACATCACCGCGCTCGACATCGCGCTCGAGTTGCCGCAGCATTCCGCATATGGCCTCACTTCGCCGCGCGTTCATGCATGGGGTGCTGACCGCGCTGGCCTCCGCCGGGTGGCCCGCCGCCAAGGACGCGCAGTCCGCACCGGCGACCGCAGTCGCCCCGCGCGTTGGGCTCGTTATCACGGCCAGCGCGCGCATTCGACCGGGCGTGTGGCGCATTGGGGCTCCTGACGACTCGACATCGGTGATCACGGTGCGCGGCTCCGATATCGAGCTCGATCTCCGCGGCGTGACGCTCATCGGCAGCGACAGCAGCGCGTCGCCCGACGCCGCGCGCGGGATCGCGTTGCGCATCGACGGCGGTCGGCGCATCCGCGTCATCGGCGGGCGCGTGCGGGGGTATCGCATCGCCATCGATGCACAACGGGTACGCGACCTGTCGCTGCTCGGCCAGGACCTGAGCGACAACTGGCGCCCGCGACTGTGGTCGGACTCGGTGCACGAGAGCCTGGCCGACTGGTTGAGCTACCATCAGAACGATCGCCGCGAGTGGCGACGCTACGGCGCGGCGGTGTATCTCGACTCGGTGGTGGGCGGCGAGATTCGCGATCTCACCGTCACGCGGGGAATGAACGGCGTACTGATGCACCAGAGCCATCGGCTGCTTCTCTGGCGCAACACCATCCGTTGGAACAGCGGTGTGGGCATCGGCCTCTACCGCTCGAGCGACAACCGCCTGCTGCACAACCGCGTGGACTTCAACGTGCGCGGATACTCCCACGGCGTGTATCGGCGCGGCCAGGACTCCGCCGCGCTGCTGATGTACGAGCAGAGCTGTCGCAACGTGGTGGCCTACAATTCGCTGACCCACTCCGGGGACGGACTCTTTCTGTGGGCCGGGCAGTCGACAATGGATTCCGGCTTCGGTGGCGCAAACGACAACCTGTTCTTCGGCAATGATGTGTCATTCGCCCCCACGAACGGGTTCGAAGCGACGTTCAGCCGCAACGCGTTCATCGCGAATCGCATCGAGGGGAGCGACCACGGGGTGTGGGGCGGGTACTCATTTGCGTCGACCGTCGCACACAACACCTTCGCGGCCAATCGCATCGCTATTGCCGTCGAGCACGGGCAGGACAACGCGATCACCGCCAACACGTTTGCCGGCGACAGCACGGCGATCCAGCTCTGGTGGACGGCGCGCGCGCCATCGGATTGGGGCTACCCGCGCTATCGCGATACGCGCAGCCGCGATGTGCTCGTGACGGACAACACGTTCAGTGCGCACCGGGTGGCGCTGCGCGTGGGCGACACGCAGGCGCTCACGTGGGCGCGCAACGTCTCAACGGCCGTCGACTCGGTGATGGTGCTGCGTGGCGATACGAGTGGGGCCCGCATCAATACCGGCGATGGTCCAGCGGGCTCGGCCCGTGCGCGCGTCTACGGGGCGCGCCGCACGAGCGCGATGCGGCCGGACGCTGCACGCCAGCTCGGCGCACGCGCGCGCGCGGCGCACAACGCCTCCTGCGTACTCCCTCCGTTCGACACACCAGCCGCCGCGCGCTGGCGTGTGCGACCGCTCATGGATCCGCGCTGGGCGTTTTGCGCTGATCCGTTAGTCCGGGGGCGTGAGCACATTCGTATCGGGGCTTGGGGCCCGCTCCGACCCGGCGAGCGTGACGACGCCCCCGCGCGCATCACGCCCTCGCCATGGCGGGTGCGAGTGGTCACGTGGGACAGCACCGCCGATCCGCGCCGCGACACGACCGGACTCTTTGCGCGTCCACCGCTGCTGGAGCGAACGATCGCGACGCTCGATGCCGTCTGGTTTCGCCCGCCGCCTGCGGCACCGTCGGGAGGCACGCTGCCACAGCCGTCGCATCCGCTGCTGGGCGTGCCGGGCGAACGGTGGGCACTGCGCGCGGAAAGCGACGTGCGCGTGGAGGGCACCGCCGCCGCCGACCTGATCGCCATCAGCGACGACGGCGTGCGCGTGTGGGTGGACGATCGGCTGGTGATCGACGCTTGGGCACCGCACGAGTCGCGCGTGGATCGCGTCCCGCTCGCGCCGGGCCTCCATCGGCTGCGTGTGGACTACTATCAGGTCGACGGCTGGACGGAGCTCCAGCTCCGCATCGAGCGACCTACTTACCCGTGATGTCATGATCGTCGCACCACTCCTTCGTCACACGCGCCACGCGATGGCGATCGCGATGACCCTCATCGCATCCGCTGTGGCCGCCCAGAGCGCCGGCCCCTCGCCAGCCAGTCCCGCCGGCTCCGCCGACGATCGCGCGCTCCTGCAAAGCGCCGTGGCACACCGCGGCATCGGCGCAGACTCGGCCGCAGCCGTGATCTATCTGTTCACCGACTTCGCCTGTCCGGACTGCGCGCTCTTCATCGCACAGCGCCTCGATAGTCTCGTCGCCGCTGCCGTCACACCGGGACGTGCGCGGCTCATCCATGCAACCTTCCTCATTCCACGCCTGCTCCGCGGGTGGCAAGGCGCGAGTGCGGCCTACTGCATTGCCGCCATCACCGATGTGCGCACGTTCGACGAGGCGGCGCGACGCATCTTCGCCGAGCAGGGCACGTGGGCGCTGGCGCGCGATGCGGCACCGCCGCTGCGCGCGATCGCACGCGACGTGGGCGCCGACCCGGGACGGTTCGACGATTGCACGGCGCGCAACGTGATGGCGCCGCTCCTGCTCTCCGACGTGCGCGCCGGCTTTGCCGCCGGCATCACCGGTACGCCGACGCTCGTGGTGCTCGCTGCCAAGGCACTCGCCGACCGCACGCGCGATCCCTTCGAGGGCGCGGTGACGTTGCGTGGTGACGTGCCGCTCTCGCAGGTACTGGCGGCCGTGGCCAAGGTGACGAAGACGAAGTAGCCGGCGATAACTCGTTGACCAGTACTTCTCACTTCTCTCCCCGTGCAACTACCTGGCGCTCATCACGCGGTGATCGACGACGCGAAGGTCCGAGACTATCTCCTGGCGATCGCTCACCCAGTGGGGCGCACCACGGCGCAGTTCTTTCTGGCGCTCGGGTTCCGTCAATCCGTCTGGCTCGTTCATGATGAACCACCCGTCCCACAGTTCGTGACCGCATATCCGTGGTCGGAGGAGTGATGACGCCGTTCAAGCTGCTCGAGACGGTGGTGCTCATGCGCGATGTACCGGAGTCGGGCCTGCGCGTCGGCGACCTTGGCGCCATCGTCCATCTCTACGGCGCAGAAGCGGAGTCGGAGCCAGAGGCAATCGATGTCGAGTTCGTGACGGCCTCCGGACACACGCAGGCTGTTCAGCTCTTGCGTCCCAGCGATCTCCGCGCCGTTCGAGACGATGATGTGCTGGCGGTGCGGTCAACAGCGTCGACGCGTGGTGCCGCTTGACGATTGCTTGCTGCCGTCCAGCGGGCCGACCACCGATGAGATGTTGAACATCACGTAGTTCGCCGGTGACAGAAGCTCACCCTCAGGGAATCAGCAGCAGTTTCCCGGTCGTCCCGCCCCCCTCGAGCGCGCGATGGGCATCGGCCGCATGCGCCAGCGGCCAGCGTCCACCGATCTCCACTCGCAGCGCGCCGTCGCGCACCGCACCAAGCACATCGCTGGCGCGCGACTCGAGCTCACCGCGTGTGGCCACATAGTCGCCGAGCTTGGGGCGCGTGAGAAAGAGTGACCCCAACTGATTCAGCCGCTGCGGATCGAACGGCGGCACCGGCCCGCTGGCCTGCCCGAAGAGCACGCAGGTGCCACGCCGCGCCAGGGCGCGCAGGCTCCCATCAAACGTCTTCGCGCCAACACCGT
>JALOPS010000021.1 GCA_025453745.1 Gemmatimonadaceae bacterium | reverse complement strand
CCAGCTCTCGCTCGATCTCATCCGCCAGTTCGCGCGACGCGGCGCATCCGAGCTGGTCTTCGAGGCCACGCGCAAGCCGTCGCCGATCGTGCGCCGGCAGCGCGTCGAGTACTTCGGCTTCGAACTCTCGCGCGAGAGCGAGCCGGTACTCGCCTGGGGCGACGACCTCGCACTCGGTGCCCGCGTGCGCGCGCTGCTCGGCGACGGACTCGCCCGCAGCGAAGCGCGTCATGTTGCCGTGCCGCGCAACCAGCCGCTCATCGAGGAGATCCGGGCGCTCTGGCGGCGCTCCGGGGGCGACGGCACCGTGCCGCGGCTGGGGCACTCGGAGCTCGCCGCGTGGTACACCGCACAGCTCGCCGACGTCGATGATCTGGACGCGTTTCGGCGCGCACGGTTGCAGCTCCCGCGCGAACACTTCATCGACGACGCGGTCGCCGAGCGCCTGCGCGCGCTGCCACGCACCGTGGAGATTCACGGTACCGAGGTCACCATCGACTACGACGTCGAGACGACCGACGAGGGGGCATCATTCGGAGTGGCGCGTTTGCGCCTGCCCGAGAAGCTCGCGCGGTCGCTCTGGGACGACGAACTGCCCACGCTCGATCGACCGCTGCGCTTCATGGTCACGCGCGGGCAACGGGGAGCGATTCGTGCGGCGACGCTCGCCGAACTCCTGGAGAAACTCGAGCTCCCGTACACGGATGATGAGCTCGAGCGGTTGCGTCGCGAGGAGGCGTCGCGGCATGCGGCGGCGGCTGCGCGAGTGGACGGGCGTGATCGCGGCGGCCGCGGAGCGCACGCCGATCGTGAGCTCTCGCGGACAGAACAGGCGTTCGAGCGCGGGCCGCCGCGCAAGCGACGCGGCGGACGTCCGCCGTGGAAGAAGGGGCGGCGCTAGCGACGCGGCGCGGCGTCGAGCAGCAGTGCGACTGGCATCCCGCTGGCGTGCCGATACGACGCGCGCGTGCGCCGGACACGCGTCCGGTCACGGAAGACGACCCACCCCCTCGAACCGATTCCCGAGGAGCTGGGCCGGACACTGCGCAAAGCGCAGCGAACAGGCGAACAGCGGCGGTTGCCACCAGAGCCGCACCGACAGCGCGAGCGTCTCCAGCGAGTCGCCCCACATGGCGATCTGCGTGCGACGTCGCGTCGGATCCGCCTCGCTGGCCAGCCGCTGCACGGCCGCATCCCACGCGGTCACACGCAGCGAGTCCGCCCGACCCACGCCCACGGGCGGCAAGGCACCGCCAAACGAGAGGCGCGCGAGCGCAACGTCGGTCGGCATGTCGACATAGTTGATGTACACGCCGAGATCGACGGTCGAGTCCTGCAACACGTGGGGTGTGACGTTGCCATTGACCGGTCGGAGCTGCGCATTGATGCCGGCGGCGAGCAGGTAGTTGCGCACGAGCCATGTCACGTCGCTGGTCGAGTCGTCCAGCGCGCCGCGATGCACACCGATGGCAATGGGCGTGCGCGCGGAGTCGTATCCCGCCTCGCGCAGCAGGGCGCGCGCGCGGCTCGGGTCGTACGGGTGCGCGGTGCCGGGCGTGACGGGCATGCGCGCTTTCGGGAGGATGCCCCAGGCAACCTCGAGGGGCACGCCCGGACGTGCGGTGAGCAGCGCGCGGCGATCGACCGCGTGGGCGATCGCCGCGCGCACGCGCGGATCGCGCATCACGGCGCGTCGCCGCGACATGACAAGCTGCCGCAGCTCGCTGGGCTCGCCGCTGCGCAGTTGCACATCGGCACGCAGCGCGAGCCGCGCGTACTGCCGTGTCCCCACCGCCGCCGTCCAGTCGACGTGTCCGTCGCGTCCGAGCTCTGGTCCAAGCGAGCCATCCCCCGAGAACACGGCAACCTCGATCGTGTCGATGTGCACGGCGTCGGGTTTCATGCGAGCGAGGCGCACCAGTGAGTCCCCGGGCGCGCCGGACACCAGTCGCCACGGTGCAGACCCGATGGGACGCGCCGGAGTGCTCGCGCGACTGCGAACCCAGAAGTCCGCCTCGGCCAGCGCCGCCGGCAGTCCTGCGTCGGGTTCGGTGAGGGTAAGCTGCAACGTGAGGGAGTCGATGATCGACACGCCTGCGTCTGGCGCGCGCGGACCGGTGGTGCCCAGGAGCTCGACCAGCCAGGCGCTTGCGTCGTCCGGTCCGGTGAGCGCGAGGCGCTCCTGCCAACTGCGCAGCACATCCGCCGCGCGCACCGGCGTCCCGTCGTGAAAGGTGGCGGATGGCCGCAGCGCGACGCGCCAGCGGCGCTGATCCGCACTCGCCAATTGCTCGGCGAGTGCGGGCACGGGGTTGCCCGCGCTGTCGATTCGCGTGAGTCCCTCGAAGAGCAGCCCGATGACCACTTCGGTATTGGCGTCGATGACGCCGGCGGGTTCCAGCGACGACAAGGGATCGGGCACGCCGATCGTGAATGGGCGCGACGCGCCCGCGGTGACGGGCGTCGACGGCTCACACGCCGTCAGGCCAACACTCAGCGCCAGGAGGCACCAGAACTGCGAACTCATGCGATCAAGTGTCGACGGCACCGGGATCGCGCTCAAGCATGGCGGCATGCGATCACCCCGAAGTCAGGTATTCCTCCGTGCGCACGACCGTAAATCCGCGCGCCAGATAGTTCGGCAGCGCCTGTGGCGCGTCGAGCGTGCAGGTGTGCAGCCAGACCGCACGGACGGGCCCGCGCCCCGCGATGTCGAAGTGCCAGGCCTCGCGGGCAATGGCCGTGAGAAAGGCGCCGCCGTGGCCAACGCCCATCGCCTCCGGCACGAGGCCGAAGTATGCGATCTCGCATCGGTCATCCTCGTGGCGGACCAGTTCGGCGTACCCGAGCAGCGCGCCATCCGGCCTATCCAGCCGATAGGTGCGCACCGACGCGCGCGCAATCCACTCGGCGAGTTGCGCGTCGGACCACGCATCGCGATCCCGCCAGTGCCAGCGCCGGCCGACGGCGGCGTACAACGCCCGGGACTCGGCGGCGGTGATCGTCGGCATGGCGCGAAGTACCGACGCCGGGCTGCGTCGATTGCTCGGGCGCAGCGCCGAGGGGTCGCGGATTTCGAGGTAGGTGCGCACCACGACCCTGGTGTCGTTAGCTTCCTTGGATCGAAAGTCCGGACCAGTCATTCCAGTTTTGAGAAGATTTGTGACAGCTCCCAGAACGGGAAACGGCGTGGCGACAAAAGAATGCAGTCTAAGTATTTGTTATACAGCTACTTACAGAGTTTCTTGCGGCGAGAGGAACTTTCCCTCTTGCGCTTTGGACTGCGCGGTCCAACATTAGCGCCATGGGAAACCGACGCCTCCAAATCCTCGATGCCGCGGCCGAACTCATCTCCGAGCGCGGCTTCACGCAGACGTCCATTGAAGACGTCATCAAGCACTCCAAGCTCAGTGGCAAGAGTCACTTCTACCACTACTTCAAGAGCAAGGAAGAGCTCGGGTTCGAAGTGCTCAACCGGCAGTTCGAGCGCTTCGCGGAGCGCGGCCTCGCGATCCTGCGCGAACCGATGATCGATCCGATGGAGCGCATGGGGCTCTTCATCGATGCCATCGTGACGCTGCAGGCAGAGCGTGGCGGACGCGGTGGGTCGCCATTCGGCACGCTCGCCGCAGAGATGGCCGACGTGCATGAAGGGTTTCGCCTTCGGATCGAGACGGTCTTCGAACGGTGGGCGAGTCAGCTCCGCTCGCTGCTGTGGGAAGCGCGTCCGCAGCTTCACGACGATGTGGACGCGGTGCGGCTCTCGCGGTTCATCATCGCCACGCTCGAAGGCGCGCTGCTGATGACGCGCGTCAAGCGTGACGTCGGCGTTGTGGAAGGAATTGCGGTGGATCTCAAGCGGTTCATCGCCATGCATGCGAAGGACGGCGCAGTCGGGACGCTGGTGCCGGCGCGGGCGCTGGCGAACGTGGCGTAACGCAGGGCGGTCGACGCGCCGGCCGAGGGGCCGGCACGTGCAGGCGGGCGGTCACGAAGCCGTGACCAATCTGAGCAGCGTGTCAGCCGCTCGGGAGAACGCAATGGTGGGAACACTCGCAGGGCTCGCAGCACCGTTGGCACCGACCCCGGTGGCGTCACCCAGTGGCGAACGCGAGGCACGACCGGTCGATGGTCGACCGCTCGTCGAGCGGCGCGCACAGTTCGAGCGCGAGGCGCTCGAGCACCTGGACGCGCTCTACAGCTTTGCGCTCAAGCTCGCCCGCGCGCGCGACGACGCCGAAGACCTGGTGTCCGACACGATGCTGCGCGCGTTCGAACGATGGGAGCAGTACCACCTCGGGACGAACATCCGTGCGTGGCTGTTCACCATCCTCTACCACGTCTTCGTCAGCCGCAAACGGCGCATCGATGCGCGCGAAGTCCAGCAGCCTGACGAGCCGGATGGATGGGGCGTCTTCGAGGCGGTCGGCGAGCTCGATCCGGAGGGACGCTTCTACGATTCGTTCCTCGACGACGAAGTCACGCGGGCGATCGATGCGCTCCCCGAGGAGTATCGCTCGGCGGTGATCCTGAGCGATCTGCAAGGGCTGCGCTACGCGGAGATCGCCGGTGTCCTCGGTGTGCCAGAGGGGACGGTCAAGTCGCGGCTCTTCCGCGGCCGGCGCATTCTGCAGAAGAAGCTCGCGCGCTTCGCCGTCGACATGGGCTACCTGAGTGCCGCGATCGTCGATGCGGCGCTCGCCCCGACGCCACCCGCTGCGGTGCCGGTGAGCTGATCGGTTGCGTGCGGTGATGGTCGCGCGGGCGCACCACGGTTGGTGCGCCCGCGCGTGTATCACGGCGGTGCGGAGCCGGTCGCCGGCCCGTTGCCCGCGATGCGGCCGAGCTGGGCGGCCTGTCGGGCGAGCTCTGCGAGCGCACGCTCGACCGTCCCGCTCCAGCGCGTGAGCCCCTGACGCAGCGCCGCCGCATCGGCGCGTGCATCCGCCGATTCGCGCGCCGTGCGGTCGAGCGCCATCTCGAGTTCGCGTACGCGCACGCGCAACGACTCCGCTTCCGCGCTCAGCCGCTCGCGATCCCGTTCGGAGTGCTCGAGCAGTTCGTGGACTTTCGCGCGCGTGCGCGTGAGCAGTCCGCACATGCTGCGCCACGCGTCCAGCTCCACCTGCACGCGCTGCCGCTCGGTCTGCGCCGAGGCCACCCGCTCGCGCAGCATGCGCAGCCGTTCGCTGATCGAGCCGGTGGCGGCGCCGTCGGGAAGCGCCTGCAGCACGCTCTGCACATCGCGCCCCAACTCGGCGAGTCGGCGCGCGCGCTCGTCACGCTCGCGCCGCGTCTCATCGAGCGTGGCGAGCGCCTCGCGCAACGCGGCGATCTCCACGGCGACGCGCACGAGACCGCGGGCATCCCCTTCGCTGACGAGCCAGCGGAGCGAGGCGACGTACCCGCGCTCGATGCTCGGATCGGGCTCGCGCTCGGTGCCGCGGACCGGCGTCAGCGCGGACGACGGCGAGATGCCGGCCCGTCGTTGTTGCCACCCGTTGCCCGCGCCCTCGGCATCCGCGCCACGCGGAGGGGTATCCGGGGCGATCATCATGCGGCGGACCGCGTGCGCGCGCGCTCCCCGTGTGCCGGACGGCGTCGCGCACGCAGTGCGCGGACCTTCGCGCGATTCCCGCACGTCGCCATGGCGCACCAGCGCCGCCGACCGCCGCGCGACTGATCGAGAAAGACGCGCCCGCACGACGCGCTCGCGCAGCGCCTGATGCGGGCAATCTCGTTGCTCACGAGCGCGTCCGCGGCGGACTCCGCGACGGGCAGCAGCAGCCCCGCAAATGCGTCGCCCACCGTCGAGAAGGTACGACGCCAGGCACCCGTCGCGTTCTGCTCGAGCCGTCGCACGCCGGTGCTGCGGCCCAGCACGCGATTGATCTCGCCGGCCGACGCGTCGCGCACCGCGAGATCGGCAGCACCGCGGTCGGCGAGTGTCCTGAGCGCCGCGTACATGCGACGCGCATCGATCAGGGCGGCAGCGGCGGCCGCTGGCTGCAACGTGGCGCGACGTCCGATGCTCGCATGCCGGTCGGCGTCCAGGACACCAGCCGCGTGCATCCAGGCGAGCAATCGATCGAAGCTCGCGAGGGCATCCGCGTTCACGAAGGCGAGCCAGAGGCGCTCGCGTGAGGTGGGGGACGCGGGCATCTCGACGCGCTAGGTTAGCACGGCGCGTGAGTCCAAGCAAGCATCATTCCACCGTCGTGCGATGCCTATTCGCGAAACCGACGCAGCGCGACCGCTCATGGTCGTCGTCGGATCGACCAATCCGGTGAAAGTCGCGGCCGCGCGCGCCGTGCTCGTGCGCGTCGTGGCGGACGTCGACGTCGGTGGTGTCACGGCCGCCTCAGGGGTGCCGGCGCAGCCGTGGGGAGACACGCAGACCATCGCGGGGGCGCGTGCCCGCGCGCGCGCCGCACTCGCGGCGGCACCGCACGCGACGCTCGGCGTGGGGCTCGAAGGAGGTGTCGTCGAAGCGGACGACGGCGGAGTGCGCACCTGCGCGTGGTGCGTCATCGTCGACCGCGCCGGTCGGGAAGGGGTCGGCGGATCGCTCGCCATGCCCCTTCCTCCGGCGGCGGCCGAGCTCCTGCGTGCGGGCGACGAGCTTGGTCATGTGATGGACCGGCTCGCCGCGCAGCAGGGCACCAAGCACGGACCTGGCGCCGTCGGCCTGCTGACTGGCGGCCTCATCGACCGGCAGGGCGCCTATGAAACGCTCGTGACCTATGCGCTCGCCCCGTGGCTCGCGCCGGGCTATTGGGCGATGCGCGTGGACGATCAGCGCTCGCGCGGTCGATAGACCAGGAGCGGGCGATCGATCGAGCGCAACAGCTTGTCGGCGACGCTGCCGAGGAGCACGCGCGAGAAACCGCTCCGCCCGTGCGTAGCGAGGGCGACCATGCTCGGTGTGGTGCGCGAGACCTCGTCGAGGATGGCGCGTGCCGCACTCATGTCGGTCACGACCATGCGGGGCGCATCCGGGAGCGAGAGCCGGTGCACGAGGCGGTCGAGGTACTCCCGCGCTTCCTTCTCCTCGTTGACGAGCGACAGATCATCCGCGAGCAGCGCTTCGGCGCCAAAGGGCGCCAACCGCACCGCGTGCGGCTCGACGACCTGGAAAAGCGCCAGCCGATTGCCGCTCGCCTGGGCGACGCGCTGCGCGAGGGGGAGGACCTGCTCCGCAAAGGCCGACCCATCGAGCGGGACCAGCACGGGGCCGTCGAGGGTGCGCCGCGCCCCTTCGGCGTCGAGCGCCAGCGCCTCGAGTGGCTGCGGCGTCGCGGCGGGGCGCACGAGCAGGAGGGGCGTGCTGGCGCGCTGGATGAGGCTCGATGCCACGCTGCCGATCCACAGTCGTTCGAGCCCGCCGCGCCCATGCGTGGTCAGCACGATGAGCCAGGCGCCCTGCTGTACGGCCTTGTCGCTGATCGCCTCGATGACGGTGCCTTCCATCCAGTGAGCGGACGCCGTGAGCCCGGCGTCGCGCAGACGTGCGACGACGCGCTCGAGATAGGCGCGCTGCTCGTCGACGAGCTGCCGCATCAGCGGCGCGTCGTGCGGCGGAATCGCCACGTCGCTGGGGGCAAATCGGATGTACGCGCTGGGGTCGTGCACCAGGCAGACGGCCAGCGGCGAGTTCGTGGTGCGCGCGAGTGCAGACGCGGCGGGGAGGGCGGCCTCCGCAAAGGCGGAGCCGTCGAGCGGAACGAGGATGGGCTGGGCCATGCGGAGAACGTGACGATCGGATCGAACGGGTACCAGTGGGGATTGTCACGACAGCATCGCGGGTCGTTCGGTGCCATCTTGTGGAGATGGCCGAGCTACAGCGGGCGTCCGCCCCCTTTCTGCTTCGCGAACGCGTCCGCTGGGCGGACGTGGATCATGTGCAGATCATGCGCTTCAGCGCCTTTCCACGGCTCCTCGAACTCGCCGAACAGGAGTTCCTGCGGCATGTGGGGCTGCCGTATGCAGAGGTCTTTCGCGACCCGGAGGTCTGGATGCCGCGGCGACGGCTCGAGATCGACTATCTGGGGCCGGCGCGGATCGACGACGAGCTCGAGCTCGCCACGTGGATCGGCAAGCTCGGCGAGCGGTCGTTCACCATGCGGGTGGACGTGCGACACGTGGCCGACGATCGACCCGTCGCGGCGATGGCGCTCGTGATCGTGTGCGTGAGTGTGACCGACTTCCGTCCCGTGCCGCTCCCCGACCCGTGGCGCCGACGGGCCGCGCACTGGCTGCTCGAAGAGCAGCGCGCGATGTGACCCGGCCATCGACCCGCCGCCATTAGCTTCCGCCCCATGTCCGACACTGCCTCGCCGTCCGTCGACGTCTCCCAGTTCCAGTACGTCCGCAAGGGCTTCGGCCTCAAGGCCGAAGTCGAGCAGACGCTCGCCGCCGACTATAGCGGGCAACTTGTCGATCTTCTCCGCGCGAACGGGTACACGCTCGCCGCCGGCGGGATGACGGTGCGGCTCGCCAAGGAGTTCGGCTTCTGCTACGGCGTCGAGCGCGCGGTGGACTACGCGTACCAGACGCGGCTCAAGTTCCCCGATCGGCGGATCTTCCTGGCCGGCGAGATCATCCACAACCCGCACGTCAACGCGAAGCTGCGCGAGATGGGCGTGATCTTCCTCGGGCCGACCGCCAACGGCTTCGACTATTCCGAAGTACGCGCCGAGGACGTGGTGATCCTCCCCGCGTTCGGCGTGACGCATCACGACTTCGAGACGCTGCGCGCGCTCGGCTGCGTGGTGGTCGATACCACGTGCGGATCGGTGCTCAACGTGTGGAAGCGCGTGGAGGTGTACGCACGCGATGGCTACACGTCGCTCATTCACGGCAAGTACTACCACGAGGAGACGCGCGCGACCGCGTCGCAGGTGCGCAAGAAGGACCCCGACGGGCACTACCTCGTCGTGCGCGACATGGACGAGGCCGAACTGGTGATGGACTACATCGAGGCCAAGGCGGGCGCCCCCCTTCGTCCGGGGCGGTCTGCGCTCACGCGGGCCTCGTTCCTCGAGCGCTTCGCCGATCGCATGTCCGATGGCTTCGACCCCGATCGGCATCTCGATCGCGTGGGCGTCGCCAATCAGACCACGATGCTCGCGCGCGAGTCACTGGCGATCGGCGCGGCGGTGGGCGAGGCGATGGAGCGCGCGTATGGTGCCGACCACAAGTCCGCGCACTTCCGCACGTTCGACACCATCTGCAGCGCCACGCAGGACCGGCAGGATGCGGTGCTCGACATGCTCGAGGAGCCGCTCGATCTGATGGTGGTCGTCGGCGGCTACAACTCGAGCAACACGATCTCGCTGGCGGCGCTCTGCGCCGAGAAGGTGCGCACGTACCACATCGCCGATCCGGATGAGATCGATGTCGCGGGGAATCGCGTGCGATTCCGCGAGATCGGGGCCCATCACCACGAGGGGGAGGCCGAGGGGTGGTTGCCGTTGACGGGTGACGTGCGCGTGGGAATCACCGCCGGTGCCAGCACGCCCAACAACAAGATCGGCGAAGCGGTCGCGCGGCTCTTCGCGACGCGCGGCGTCGATCCGGGGACGCTCGTCACCGGTGAGGGGTAGGGGCCCGCTCGGCACGTGGCGGGCGTCGGGCCGTAGGGGCTGTTAAAAAAAGACAGTTGAAGTTTTAACGTCATGGCGTCAAGTTCGAGGCATGCCTCGACGACGCCCGCGCGCAGCCACACGGGCGGCACGGCGCCACACATCCGCGCCGCCGCCGTCCGATGCGCTCGCGTCGACGATGACCATTGCCGAAGCGGTCGAAGACCGTGTCGCCGCCGCCAGCCGGGCGAACCCGGCGCACGTGTTCACACCGTTCGACTTCCTCGATCTGGGGTCCCCGCACAGCGTCGGCATGGCGCTCACGCGCATGGTGCGTCGCGGGCGTGTGCGCCGACTCGCGCGGGGCCTCTACGACGTGCCGCGACTCCATCCGCTGCTCGGCGAGTTGCTCCCCACGCCCGACGAGATCGCGCAGGCGCTCGCCCGACGCGATGGCGCGCGCGTGCAACCCGGGCAGGAGATGGCGGCCAACCTGCTGCATCTCTCGGAGCAAGTCCCGGCGCGTGCCGTCTACGAGACCGATGGCCGGAGTCGCACCGTCACGGTTGGATCGCTCGTCCTGCAACTCAGGCATCGCGCGCCACGAACGATCCGGAGTCCGAGTGCATTGAGCAGCCTGCTCTTCGCTGCGTTGCGCAGCATCGGCAAGGCGAATGTGACCCAGACCCGCATCGCGCACTTGCGGGAGACCCTCTCTGCCGCGGACCGTGCGACGGTGCTCGACGAGTTGCCGTTCGCCCCGGCGTGGATGCATCCGCATCTCCGCTTCATCGCCGCGACGCCGGCGCCACCCGCGCGACGCCCGACCGCCGCAACGCGTCGCACGCCCGCGAACTGATCAGGCAGGGGCGATGACGGCGTTTGCGACGTTGCCGCCAAACGAGCGTGCGCTCGTCCTCACCGAAGCGGCCGGTCGGCTCGGTCTGTTGCCGGTGATCGTCGAAAAGGACTTCTGGGTATGCTGGATCCTCGCACGCCTCTTCGAGATCACGGCGATCGCACCGCATGTGGTGTTCAAGGGTGGCACATCGTTGTCGAAGGTGTTCGGCGCCATCGATCGATTCTCCGAAGACATCGATCTGGCGGTCCACCCGCAAGCGCTCGGCTTCGCAGCAGCGGAGCTCGACGACGCGCCGTCGGTCAGCGCACGGCGCAAGCGTGTGGTGGCGCTCGAAGCGGCGTGCGCGCGCTGCGTGCAGGAGCGATTTCGTCCGGCGCTGGAAGCGGAGATCGTCGATCGACTGGGGAGCGCGCCGCACGGGAGCCCGTGGCTCCGCTACGAGCGCGATCCCGTCGCCGACACGCCCAACCTGCTCTTCAGGTATCCGTCGGCGTTGACGCTCGAGGGGGGCTACATCGCCACGCAGGTCACGCTGGAGTTTGGCGCGCTCACGAGCCAACAGCCGACCGGCGGCCATCGCATCGAGGCGATGGTGACAGAGGCCCTTGGTCTCGCGCTCACCAGCGCCTACGACGACCTTGGTGCACGTGTGGTCGCGCTCGCGATCACGCGCACGTTCTGGGAGAAGGCGACGATCCTGCACGCGGAATATCATCGTCCCGCAGCGCTGCCGATCCGCGACCGCTTCGCGCGCCACTACGCGGACTTCGAGGCGCTCTGGCGCCATCCGAGCCGCGCCGACGCGCTGGCGCGGCTCGACCTGCTGGACGACGTCGTACAGCACAAGCACCGCTATTTCGCAAGCGCGTGGGCGCACTACGATCTCGCCAAGCCGGGTACATTCAGGCTGACACCACCGCCGTCACGTCGCGCCGCCCTGGCGCGCGACTATGCGACCATGGCACCGATGTTCCGCACGGCGCCGATTGCCTTTGATGCCCTCCTGCACCGACTCGAGGTGGCCGAACGCCAGCTCAATGAGGGACAGTCGCCCGACGACGTGTGAGCACGAACCGTCGGGCCGCAGCGTGGACAGTATCATCAGGGAGCCGCCCCACTCTCGGGCATCGAATGCCGCAATGCGTGGCCCCGGGCACCAGCAGTTGGTGACCCACCGCACGCGCACGGCACCGTGACGCAGGCGGCGGGGTGAAGGTATGGCGGAGCGACACGGTGGGAGGATGCCGCCGTGCTGTCCGACCATTTCGATCAGGAGACCTCATGACCTCACAGCGACAGGCGATGGCGCGCATTGGCGCGCTCGGTGTCGGCATGCTGCTTGCTGCACTCACCGGATGCGGTGACTCCGCAACCACCGCGCCGCTGACCCCCAAGGCGCCGGATACGCTCACCGCCCTGCCGCGCAGCCTGAGCAGCGCCGAGCGCCAGGCGGTGAGCAACGCCAACACGTTCGGCTTTGGCTTGCTGCGGGAAGTGCTCGGGAGCGCGTCCGCAAGCGAGAACGTGGTGTTGTCACCCTTCAGTGCGTCCGTTGCGCTCGGGATGACGATGAACGGCGCCGCCGGCGCGACGGAGGCCGGCATGCGCACCACGCTGGGCTGGGACGCCGCCGCGCCCGCGGCAGACATCAATGGCGCCTATCGCGATCTGGGGCGTCTGCTCGGCTCGCTCGATGCATCGGTGACGCTCACGAGCGCCAACGCCATCTGGTATCGCCAGGGCTTTGCCGTGGAGCCGGCCTTCCTGCAGGCAGCGCGCGACTTCTTCTCCGCGACCGTGCAGGCGGCCGACTTCACCTCGCCGGCGACGGTGACGGCGGTGAATGACTGGGCGAGCCGCGCGACAAACGGCAAGATCACGAACGTGCTCGACCGGATCACGCAGGATCACATGATGTTCCTGCTCAACGCGCTCTACTTCAAGGGCACGTGGCGCACGCAGTTCGAGACGTCGCAGACGCGCGCCCGCGAGTTCCAGCGCGCCGACGGACGCACCGCGTCGATCCCGTTCATGCATCGCAGCATGGGAGGCGGCCGCATGTTCTTCGGCCCCGACTTCCGCGTCCTCGAGCTCCCGTACGGCAACGGTGCGTACGTGATGGACTTCTTCGTGCCGACCGGTTCGCTGTCGTTGCGCGATCTCGCGGGCCGACTCGCCGGCCAGGGGCTCTCGCAGGCGCTGCTCAATCTGCGGGATCAGCCCGAGGCCACCCTGGCCGTGCCGCGCTTCACCATCACCGGCAAGCGCGCGCTCAAGGATCCGCTCTCCGCGCTCGGCATGGGGACGGCGTTCGACTGCGCCCGAGCCGACTTCACGCGGCTGACGACGGCGACCAATGTGTGCATCGGCGCCGTCCAGCAGGACGCGATGATCGAGGTCAACGAA
Source organism: Gemmatimonadaceae bacterium (assembly GCA_025453745.1). Lineage (GTDB taxonomy): Bacteria > Gemmatimonadota > Gemmatimonadetes > Gemmatimonadales > Gemmatimonadaceae > JALOPS01. The sequence continues at coordinate 10,659 of JALOPS010000021.1, read as the reverse complement.
CAGGGGACCGAAGCCGCGGCGGTCACGCGCGTCGACATCATCCGCGTCTCGCTGCCGCCGGAGTTTGCCGTCGATCGCCCCTTCCTCTTCGCGATCCGCGAGCGCTTCAGCAACACGACGTACTTCCTCGGCGCCGTGCAGTCGCTCGGCAACTAGCGGGGTCCCGGGCGGGGGGGCGGCCGGCGAGCGCCGGTTGTCCCGCACGCGCACCGCACGGGATACACTTGGGCGGGTTCGGCATCCAGCCGGGCCCGTCCTCGTGTTTTCCCCCATGCAACGCTTCGTGGTTGGGTCTTCGTCTCCATTGGCATACCGACGCCTGGCCGTCCTTCTGGCGCTGCTCGGTACGGCATGTGCGCGCGCGCCGCGTCGGGCGGCCGACACATCCGGCGTGACCTTCGTGCACGTCAACGACATCTACGTCGTGGACACGCTGCGAGACGGGTCGGGCGGGCTCGCCCGCGTGGCGGCCTTGCGCGACTCGCTGGCCGCGCGCGCCCCCGGATCGGTGCTGCTGACGTTCGGTGGCGATCTGTTGGGGCCGAGCCTGCTGAGCAAGTGGTACAGTGGTGCGCAGATGATCGAGGCACTCTCGGCCGCCGGGGTGCGCTACGCGGTGCTGGGCAATCACGAGTTCGACTATGGCGCACGCGTGCTGCGCGAGCGACTCGCGGCGTCGCCCTTTCGCTGGCTCTCGGCGAATTGCGCACAGGTCGACGGCACACCACTGCCGAATGTGCGCGGGTGGGATACCCTCACCGTGGGTGGCGTGCGCGTGGGGATCTTCGGCGTGACGATCGTCAGCGAGTACGGCTCGGCGGGGCGATGTCGTGAGGAAGACGTGGCCGCGCGTGCGGCGGTCGACACGCTCGTGGCCGTTGGCGCGCAGCAGATCGTGGCGCTGACGCACCGCTACGTGCACGAGGACGTCGCGATGCTCGCAGCGGACCCGCGCATTCGCATGGTGCTCGGCGGGCACGAGCACGAAGAGCACCGCGACACCGTGCCGGGCGGCCGCCTCGTGCTCAAGGCGGCGTCGAACGCGCGCTCGGCGTGGGTGGTGCGGATCGACGGCGCGGGTCGCCTGCGCGACACCCTCGTGCGAATGCAGCCGGGCGCGCCGTTTCAGCCGGCGACGGCGGCGGTGGTCGCCCGATGGCGCGACACCCTGGCGCGCCGCATCGGCCCCGATCGCGTCGTCGCGCGCACGGCTGCCGTCATCGACGCTGTCGACAGCACATCCCGGAATGGGGAGAGCATTCTCGGCGCCCTCGTTGCCGATGCGGTGCGATACGGACTCGGCGTCGACATCGGAATGGTGAACTCGGGGACGCTGCGGTACGATGACTACCTCGGGCCGGGCGAGATCACCCGGCAGCAGCTCGAATCGATCTTCCTCTTCGCCGACGAGACGCGCGTGGTGTCGTTTCCCATCAGCGGGGCACGACTGCGTGACCTGCTCGAGCACAGTGTCAATGCACGCAACCTGGGCGGCGGCGGGTCCGTGCAGGTCAGTGGCGTGCGCGTGCGGTACGACCCGACACGTCCGCCGGGCAGCCGCATCGTCGGCGCGATCGAGCGCGACAACGGCGCGGTGATCGCCGGCAGCGACACCGTGCGGCTGGCGTTCACGGCGTATCTCGCCTGTCGTGGCGGGGACGGGTATCGGATTCCCGAAGCGGCGAGCGCGTGCGCCGCGCTGCAAGCGGACGCGACCAGTGCGCCGCGCGTGGTCGACCTGCTCATTGCGCATCTCGAGCAGCGGCTCGGTGGCGTGGTGCGTTCCCCCGTGATGGGGCGGATCGGGCCCGTTGCTCGCCCGGACTCGCTCGAGTGACGCTGCGCGGTGCCCTCCGCGCCGCGCGGGAGGCGGTCGCGGCGTCCCCGGCGTAGCTTCGAGCATGCCGACGACACTCATCGCACCGCCGGGCGCCGACGAGTACGCGCCCTTCTATGCCGGATACGTTTCGCAGATCACGGGCGACCCGCTCACCATACTGCTCGACGATGGTGCGTCGTGGCAGGGGGTGCTGGGCACCATCGCCGAGTCGCACGCGGGTCATCGCTATGCCCCGGGGAAGTGGAGCATCCGCGAGGTCGTGGGGCATGTGATCGATGCGGAGCGGATCTTCGCCTATCGCCTGCTGCGCATGGCGCGGCGCGATCCGACGCCGCTCCCCTCGTTCGACGAGAACCACTACGTGGAGACGGCCGCCAGCGACGCGCGACCGTTGGCGGAGTTGGCGGCCGAGTTGGCCGCAGTGCGCGCGAGCACGGTGGCGCTCATCCGCTCGCTCGATGACGCTTCGCTCGGCTTCGTGGGGACGGCGAGCACCAAGTCCGTCTCCGCGCGCGCGCTCGTGTACATCACCGCGGGGCACTCAGTGCATCACCGCCGGATCCTCGAGGAGCGCTACCTGTGACGCGCACGCCCGACGCCGTGCCGGCGGATGTCGCCTCGCGCTTCCGCCTCGATGGCAAGGTCGCGATCGTCACCGGTGCGACGCGCGGCATCGGCCTCGCGATCGCGTGGACCTTTGCCCGTGCGGGGGCGAAGGTCGTGGTATCGAGTCGCAAGGCCGACGCCGTCTCGCAGCTCGTGAGTGCGATGACGGCGGCCGGGCACACCGTCGTTGGCGTACCGGCGCACATCGGGCGACCGGACGAAGCGGCGGGGCTCGCCGCGCAGACGGTGGGCGCCTTCGACGGCATCGACATCGTCGTCAACAACGCGGCGACCAACCCGAGCTTCGGGCCGCTGACGAAGAGCACGTCGGAGATGTTCGACAAGATTCTCGACGTGAATCTCAAGGGCCCGCTCGCCTTGAGTCGTGCCGCGCACGAATCGATGCAGTCGCGCGGGGGCGGCGCGATCGTGAACATCTCGAGTATCGGCGGCGTGTCGCCCGAAGCGGGGCTTGGCCTCTACAGCGTGAGCAAGGCCGCGCTCGTGTCGCTCACCAAGGTCATGGCGCAGGAGTGGGGCGCCGACGGCGTGCGCGCGAACGTCATCTGCCCCGGACTCATCCGCACGAAGTTCTCCGCCGCGCTCTGGGAGAACGATCACATTGCCGGGCAGATCCTCGGACATCAGCCCATTCGGCGGGTGGGCGAACCCGAAGATGTCGCCGGGCTCGCGCTCTTTCTCGCGTCGGACGCGGCGGCGTACTGCACCGGGAGTGTCTATCTGGTCGACGGCGGTTACCTGCTGTGAGTCCGTGGCGGGACGTCGGCGGCCCGCGATCGCCGGTCGCGCATGGCGCGGTGCTCTCGACCGCGGCCGTCGACGCGCTGCTGACCACCGCAGAAACCTTTGTGCGCGACGAGCTGATCCCGCTCGAGCCCGCGGTGCTCACGCGACCGTTTCGCGAGGTGCGCGTACAGTTGGCGCCGCTCCGTGCGCGGGCGAAGGCGCTCGGACTCTGGGCTCCGTTTCTCCCCGAGCGGCACGGCGGGCGTGGACTCGCGCTCGTGCACTTCGCCGAGGTGAGCGCGATCCTCGGGCGCTCGCCGGTGGGGCACTACGTATGCAACTGCCAGGCGCCCGACGTGGGGAACATGGAGCTGTTGCTCTCGCATGGCACCGAGGCGCAGCAGGCGCAGTGGCTTGCGCCGCTCGCGGCGGGTGGGATGCGCAGTTGCTTCGCGATGACGGAGCCCGATCGTGCGGGGTCCAATCCCACCTGGCTCGATACGCGGGCCGTGCGGGTGGGCGACGAGTACGCGCTGCACGGGCACAAGTGGTTCACCACGGGTGCGGATGGTGCGGCGTTTGCCATCGTGATGGCGGTGACCGATCCGGATGCGTTGCCGCATCGCCGCGCGTCGCAGCTCATCGTGCCGATGGATGCGCCGGGCGTGGAGCTCGTGCGCAACATCTCCGTGATGGGGGAGCCGGGGAGTGACCACGCGTCGCACGCGGAGCTGCGCTTTCACGATGTGCGTGTGCCGGTGGCCAACCGATTGGGGGATGACGGGGCGGGCTTCGCCCTCGCGCAGGAGCGGCTGGGGCCGGGGCGCATTCATCACTGCATGCGGTGGATCGGGATCTGCGATCGCGCGTTCGAGTTGATGTGCCGGCGCGCGGTATCGCGCGAACTCGGCCCCGGCGACCTGCTGGCATCGCGACAGGCGGTGCAGCACGCGATTGCCGACTCGCGCGCGGAGATCCACGCGGCGCGGCTGATGGTGCGCGATGCGGCCGCGCGCGTTGCAGCGGAGGGCTCGCACGGCGCACGCGAAGAGATTTCGCTCATCAAGTTCTTCGTGGCGGGCGTGTTGCAGCGCGTGCTCGATCGCGCGATCCAGGTGCACGGGGCGCTGGGGCTCACCGACGACCTGCCGCTCGCGTACTGGTGGCGGCATGAGCGCGGGGCGCGGATCTACGACGGGGCCGATGAAGTGCACAAGACCGTCGTGGCGCGCGCGGTGCTGCGCGGCTACGAGCGCGCGGGCGGGTAGCGCGTGAGGCGTGGCGCAACGCACCGCGCGCGATGCGGCAGCGCACGGTGAGCGATCCGGCCTGGCTCGACAGCACGCGGGCGCCGCGGGACGAAGAGGCGATCGACGCCACGGCGCTCGCCGCGTGGATGCGCGAGGCCGTGCCCGAGGCGCTGGGCGATGGTGCGGCGACGCTCGCGGTCACGCAGTTCGGTGGTGGTTTCTCCAACCTGACCTATCTCGTGCGCGGCGGTGTGCGCGAGCTGGTGCTGCGGCGTCCGCCGCGCGGCGCGGGTGCGGGGCCGGCACACGACATGGCGCGCGAAGTGCGCGTGCTGCGCGCGGTGTGGCCGATCACGCACCAGGTCCCCGAGCCGATCGCGTATTGCGACGATGCCACCGTGCTGGGCGCGCCGTTCTATCTGATGTCACGCGTGCGTGGCGTGATTCTGCGCGACAGGCCGCCGGAGGGCGTGTCGCTCGACGCGGTGACCATGCACCGGTTGTGCGACGCGTTCGTGCAGGGCATGGCGGCGCTCCACACCATCGATGTGCACGCGACCGGGCTCGCGTCGCTCGGCCGGGCGGATGGCTACGTGCCGCGCCAGGTGGATGGGTGGACGCGTCGGTGGGAGGCCGCGCGCACCGTGGACGTGCCGGACATGGACGCGCTGGCGGCGTGGCTCGCGTCGCATCAGCCCGTCGTCAATGGTGGCGCGCCCTCGGCGCTCATTCACAACGACTACAAGTTCGACAACCTCGTGCTCGATCCCGACGATCTCACGCAGGTGCGCGCGGTGCTCGACTGGGAGATGGCGACGATCGGCGATCCGCTGATGGATCTCGGGACGACGCTCGCCTATTGGACGGAGGCCGATGACCCACCGCTCTTTCGTGCCCTGGGGCTCGGCATCACCGCGCAGCCCGGCGCGTGGACGCGCGCGGAATTGATCGGCGCCTACGCGCGCATCACCGGGCGCGATGTGGCGGCGATGCGGTTCTACTCGGCGTTCGGGCGCTTCAAGCTCGCCGTGGTCGCGCAGCAGTTGCACGCGCGCTTCGTGCGCGGGGCGAGTGCGGACCCGCGCTTTGCACGGTTGGATGCGGTGGTGCAGGTGCTGGCGGCCCAGGGGCTCAGCGGCGTGTGACGTTCGGGTGACGGGTGTCCGTACGATATTGCCAGTTACGTACGGAATGCGGATATTCATCCGGACACTCGGTGGAGCGGCGTCATGGCGGCAAAGCGTGGGAAGGGTGGGGCGGGGAAGCGCGGGGCGGAAAAGGCGGCGACGGGGCGAGGCGCGTCCGGAAGGCGCGCGGCGAGGAAGGCCGCTGCGCGCGGTGCGGGGGCCAAGCCGCGCACGCGCTCGGCCGACGCGCAGGCGTTGCTCGACGAGCTGCGGGCGCTGGTGGCCGCAGAGCGCGAGGCGGCGCGTGCGTCGATGCCGGAGATCGGCACGCTGACCAGCACGGGAGCGTACGCCCGTCCGCGCGGTCGGCCAGCGACGGTGCGCGAGGGACGCGTACGGAAGGAGTTCTGGTTGGACCCGGACGTACTGGCCGACGCCAAGGAGTACTACGGCACCGACACGGAGCGGGAGACCGTGGAGCGCGCGCTCGAACAGGCGGCGTGGACAGCGCGCGTCGTCCGTTCGGTCGACGCCCTCAAGGACCTCGACCTCGAGGATCCGGAGTCATGGTAACGGCACTTGGGGCGGTCGTCCTCGATACGAACTGCTACATCCGCGCGATGCGTTCCGAGCCTGAGCGATTGCAACTGCGGCAGTTCGCACGCATTCGTGCAACGCGATTGTGGGTGAGCTCCATCGTGCTCGCCGAGCTGCGCGGCGGCGTGCGCTCAGGTGACGACCCCGAGCGGCTCACACGCGTGGTGTTCGAACCGTGGGCCGACGGAACGCAAGTTGCCGTGCCCGGTGCCCTCGCATGGCAGCTCGCGGGCGACGCGTACGCGCGGTTGCGCGGCCACGGTGATCGCTCGCGCATGACGCGTGCCTTTGCCTTCGACGTGCTGCTCGCCGCGACGTGCGCCGAGCAGGAGCTGACGCTCGTCACGCACAACGTGCGTGACATGGGACGTATCGCGGAGGTGATTCCCTTCCGCTTCGTGCCGCCCTATCCGGGTCTCAACTGAACTCGGGCTCGCGCACCGCGTCCTACAGGCGGGCGCAGCGCAATCGAAGCGGCCAGTGCACCGTACGCGGGGCATCGCCCCACTCGGCACGGAGCGCCTCGCCAAACGCGGTGAGCGGATCGTGCCCCGTGCGCGCCCGGTACCGTGTGACCGCGCTCCACGTGGAGAGGTAGCCGAGGTAGGCGTCAGCGGTGAGCGAGGCAGTCATCACGAATTGTGCGACGGCGAGCGAGGTGCCGGGCAGCTTGGCCGTGGCGTAGCCCGCCATGACTTTCGCGCGATCGACGGTCCAGTCGGCACCTACCGTGTGATCGTGGAAGTCGCGCACCAAACGATCGATGGCCGGCGTGATGCGTGAGAGGTCGTAGGCCAGCACGGCCACGATGCCGCGTGGGCGGAGGACGCGTGCCGCGTCTTTGAAGAATGCAGCCTCGTCGAACCAGTGCAGTGCCTGCGCGGCGAGGACGAGATCGACCGCGTGATCGCGTATCGGAAGCGACTCGGCGTGGGCACTCACGCGGTGCACGCGCGGATGCTCGGGCATCGCACCCAGTTGTCGCGTGCTCAGGTCGACCGCGACCACGCGCGCGAAGTGGGCCGCGAGGCCGAGGGTCGCCTGCCCGCTGCCGGCGGCGACGTCGAGCACGCAGTGCGTGGACGGTGCGACGGCCGCGAGGTAGTGGAACACCGCGCGTGGATACCGCGGGCGGAATGCGGCGTACGCCTCGGCGACCGGGCCGAAGGCGTCGGTGGCGATGGTGGGTGTGGAGGTCACGGGCGAGTGAGCGTGCGCTACGCCGCCTCGACCTCGAAGATCCCGGCCGCGCCCATGCCGCCGCCGATGCACATGGTCACGAGTCCCACGCCACCGCCGCGCCGACGCAATTCATGAATCAACTGCGTGGTGAGCTTGGCGCCGGTCGCCCCGAGCGGGTGACCGAGCGCGATCGCACCGCCGTTGACGTTGAGCTTCGACTCGTCGAGTCCGAGATCGCGGATGACGGCGAGCGCCTGCGCGGCGAAGGCCTCGTTGAACTCGATTAGGTCGATGTCGGCGAGCGTGAGCCCGGCCTTGGCGAGCGCCTTGGGCACGGCCTTCACCGGGCCGATGCCCATCACGTCGGGCTCCACACCGGCGGTCGCGAAGCTGATCAGCCGCGCGAGTGGCGCGACGCCGTGCGCCTCAGCGTGCGCGCGGCTCATGAGCAGCACGGCGGATGCGCCGTCGGAGTAGGGCGATGCATTGCCGGCAGTCACCGTGCCGGTGGGCTTGAAGGCGGGGCGCAGCTTGCCGAGCGACTCGGCAGTGGAGTCGGCGCGAACGAGTTCGTCACGCGCAAAGAGCGACTCGTGCACCGTCTTGGTGGCGCCTTGCCAGGTGGTGCTCTGCACGGGGACCGGGACCACTTCACGGTCGAAGCGGTTGGCCTGCCACGCGGCGGCCGCCTTCTGATGGCTGTGCGCAGCGAAGGCGTCGGCATCTGCTCGGGAAATGCCCCAGCGTTCGGCGATGCGTTCGGCGGTGAAGCCCATGCCGATGTAGGACTCGACGATGGCCGGGTTGAGCCGCGTGTGGTACCCCGACATCGGGACCTGGCTCATCATCTCCACGCCGCCGGCGAGGACGACGTCGTTCATACCGGCGCCGATCGCCTGCGCGCCGTAGGCAATGGCCTGGAGACCCGAGGAACAGAAGCGATTGATCGTGGCGGCCGAGGTCTCGACGGGGAGGCCGGCGGCGAGCCAGGAGAGGCGAGCGGTGTTGAGCCCCTGGGAGCCTTCGGGCATGGCGCACCCCCATTGCACGTCTTCGACGGCAGCGGGGTCGACCTTGGCGCCCTCGATGGCCGCCTTCATGACAAGCGCGGAGAGGGCGGTAGGGTGGACCGTGGCGAGGCCGCCGTCGGCCTTGCCACGGGCGACGGCGGTCCGGACGGCGCTGACGACGACGGGATCGGTGGGACGGCGTTCGCGGGGCGATGGCATGGAACGTGGGTCCTATCAAGGCACGGGAAGGGCGCAACGCACTGTGGGGAGGATAGTGCGGCGGCGGGTGGTGCGCTGGTTGGCGGAAGGGGGGCACCGGCGCAGCGGTCGCGGTTCCGGTTGCGTGCCGCCTAAGGTCGAGCCCGGCGCGGGCTGACCGAGACGGGGGCCGACCTGGCGTGTCGGGAATCGCCGTGTCTGTGTCGTCGACCGGTCCCGTGGACACGCGGAGTGACCAGGCGTGCGGTTCGGCGGCGAAGTGCGTGTGGGGGTGCCAAACGACACGACTGTCTCAGCACTGGAGCGCTTGGACTTAGGACCGGCCGTAGCTAGGCTTGGCCCGGTCAGAACGCTCCTTCCTGTTCTGACACGCTGCCGGGCGTGACACAGCGCGCGACGTCGACGTGAGTCGAGTCGCGACGCATCCGTCGCGTACTGGCACACTCGGATACACGAGCTCCGACGCCGTCATCCGGGTGCGTGCCCCCTCGTCCCTCCCAGGAGGCGGTTTTCATGCTGTTGTTGCGTTCACGAGCAGCCTTCGCGCTCGCTCTCAGTCTGACACTGCTTGGCGGCCAGAGGGTTGCCGAGGCGCAAACGGCGGTCGGCGTCGTGGCGGGCAAGGTCACCGATCGCGGCACCAAGGGTCCGCTGGCCGACGTCCAGGTGCAGGTGGTGGGCACCGTGCGCGGCGGTCGCACGGGTGCGGACGGATCGTATCGGGTAACCGGCGTGCCGGTCGGCACCTACACGGTGCGCGCGATTCGCCTCGGCTTCACGCAGGGTGTGGCCACGGTGACGGTGACGGCGGGTGGCACGGCGACGGCGGATTTTGCGCTGGGCGCGGCGGCGACCAACCTCGACCAGATCACCATCTCCGCGACCGGTGAGCAGCAGCGCAAGCGTGAGATCGGCGCGTCGATCAGCCGCATCGATTCCGGCGCGTTCAATGCGGCGACGGTGGCGAACTTCTCGCAGGTGCTCGCCGCGCGTACCCCAGGCATCGTGGTCCAGCAGGGCGCGGGCACGAGCGGTGTGGGCAGTCGCATCCGTCTGCGCGGCGTGACATCGATCAACCTGTCGAACGATCCACTGCTGGTCATCGACGGTGTCTTCGCCAACAACAGCGTCGGCAACCTGACCTTCGGTATCGGCGGTGCCCAGGCGTCACGCTTCGATGACATCAATCCCGAAGACATCGAAGACATCCAGGTGATCAAGGGTCCGGCCGCTACGGCGCTCTACGGCACGGGTGCCGCCAACGGCGTCATCCAGATCACGACCAAGCGCGGCAAGGCAGGGCGCACGCGGTGGAACGCCTACGGTGAACTCGGCCAGCAGTCCACGCTGCTCGATCTGGATCAGGCCGGTTCGTCGCAGTACGGTACGCCGCTCTCCGGCGACGCGCTGCGCCTGGTGAACTACCGGCAGATCGGCCGCAACGCGGCGGGGCAGCGCGTCGCGTGCTCGCGTGAGGCACAGGTGCTGCGTACGTGCGTGACCCCGGACACGCTGTATCGCAACAGCCCCTTCCTCAATGACAGCCCGTTCCGCGACGGCGGCAACGAGTCGTACGGTCTGTCGGCGTCGGGCGGTGGCCAGGATGTGCAGTTCTACTTTGCCGCTGACATCGAGCAGGATCGCGGCATCTTCGCCCCCAACAACCTCGGGCGGCGCAACCTCCGCGCGAACGTGACGGCCAACCTCCTGCCGTCGCTGCAGACGGTGGTGAATGTCGGCTATCTCAACAGCACGTCGACGTTCCCGCAGAACGATAACCTGTTCGCCGGCACCCTCTCCGCCGGTCTCCTCGGCGGCGCGTTCGACTGCCGCCCCGACACGCGGACCGCGATTGCCGAGTGCAACGCGGGCAACGATTCGCTGTCGCGCGGCTACGTCTCGGCCAACGTGCCAGTGCGGCAGTACTTCGTGCAGCAGTTCAATCAGAACATCCAGCGCCTGGTGCTGGCGAACACGCTCAACTGGACGCCGTCGACCTGGCTCAAGGGCACGCTGCGGACTGGGGCGGACGTGCTGCGCCGCGACGACAACACGCTGACGCCGCCGAACCAGGTGTTCCT
>JALOPS010000224.1 GCA_025453745.1 Gemmatimonadaceae bacterium | reverse complement strand
CGCCCTCGAGCACCTGACCATCCTCCGCCACGAGCTCCGTCACGAAGCGAAACGACACACTCGGCCGCGTCTCCGCGTGCAGCGCACGGCGCTCGTGCAACTCGGTGACCAGGGCGCGCACCGCATCGATCAGCTCGGCCGGACCACGCGCCGCCACCTGCTCGGTGGTGCACGTCGTGAACGACGCCACCGGTACCGCGGGCAGCACTGCCGGCAGACGCGCCAGCACGATCCGCTCGGCGCCCGGTTCGCCGCGGGCGGGACGGTAACCGATCCGCCGCGCGAGCCATGGTCCATCGGCGGCCCGCGCCGCACGCGCCACGCCCTGCGCGTCGGCGACGACGCGTCGCCCCGCCGTCGATTCGAGCACCGCAAACGGCACGGGCGTCCCGGTGCTGTCCTGCACTGTGACTTGCGCGGGGAGCGCGGATGTGGCCGCAGTGAGCAACAACACGAGCACACTCGGACGTCGGTGACGCAGAGGCGACTCGGCGGCACAGGACCCAGACATGCAACTCCTCCAACGCAAGCAAGGTGGACGTCGTCAGATCTCGCGTGCATACCGCCGAGATCTCGGCGCGGTTCCGCGTGGCGGTCGGTTCACCGGTGTCGCCGGCGGCTCATCGGGTCGATGAGCACAGCCAGCCCAACGCCGACCATGTAGGCCCCGAGGTCACTCCACACGAACCCCTGCCCGAGTGCCAGTGCTCCGAGCCGCGTCGCCCTGAGCGCTTCGAGCCAGGGCGTCTGCACCAGTTGGCTCGCCTCCACCCCGAAGGCCACCAGCAGCGCGATGAGGGCCAGCATCCGCCGCGACGCGGCGGGTCGCACGAGCGCGACAAGCCAGTACACCATCGTTGCCCACAGCGCATCACCACCGTACCGCGCAACCACCACCGGAAACACGGCCGGGATGCGGCGCGTCGCGAGGCCGAGCGCGATCGTCGCCGCCGTCAGCACGAGGAGCAGGACCCTGGATCGAGTGGTGCGGTGCCTCATGCGGGCAGATGATGCCATCGTGGGGCGAGGCGGTACGGCCGCAAGAAGGGCACGGGATTCGTTTTCAACGAGGCGAGGGTATTGACGGGTCGGCCATACGCACCGAGTCCGCCGCCGCGCTCTCACCTGTCACCTGCAACGCCGAAGCGAAGCGCGAGCGTGCCGTACCGAGCCCCGCCGCATCGTCCGGAAATCGCGCAACCACCGCTGGCCAATAGGCGCGGTACAGCCGCACCACCTCCGCGTGGTCGCCCCGTTCGGCCGCCAGTGACGCGAGCGCCTCGGCTGGATGGCCAACTCGGAAGCTCTCGGGACCCACCACGGCCACGAGGCGATCGAGCGCGGTCTTGTACATCGCGATGGCCTCGCGCGTGCGGCCTTGTCCCCGCAACACCTCACCGAGCATGTGCTGGGTCATGGGTGCGGTATGCGCATCGGCGCCGCCTGATGTCTCGGCAACCCGCAAGGCCTCGCGCAGCACCGTCTCCGCCTCGGCGAGGCGGCCCAGGCTGTTGAGCGCGATACCGAGATTGAAGCGCGGGTAGTACGCGCTGCGATGCCCCGACGGCAGGACTGCATCGTACACCGTGATCGCCTCCCGATACCACGGCAATGACTCGCGATACGCACGCGCGATGTTGTGCGCGTTGCCGATGGTCATGAGCGTGTTGGCCACCGGGCCGCTCAGCGCTCCGTACGTCGCGCGCCGAATGGCGAGCGCCCGCTCCAGCAGCGCGATCGAACTGTCTCGGTCCCCCATCGCCTGCACGGCCGTGGCCAGGTTGTGCAAGCCGTCAGCGGTCTCGACATGCTCCGGGCCGAACACCCGTTGCACGAGCGCGAGCGCTTCTTCGTAGTAGACGCGGGCGCTATCGTGTTGGCCGAGCTGGGCCCACGCGCCCGCGAGCAGATTGGCGGACTCGCCACGCTGCGGATCGTCGCGGGGCAACACCCGGGCGCGCGTCACGTGGACCTCGCGAAGCGCATCGATCGCTTCCTGCACCCGTCCCTGCCGGAGCGCCACCATCGCCAATGAATACCGCGTGGTGAGCACTTCCCGATGCTCGGCCGTGAGCGCACGCTGCTGCAGCGCGAGCGCGCGCGTGTATGCTGCGCGCGCACTGTCGAGCGACGTCTGCAACTGAAACGCCGCGAGCTGTCGCAGCGCACCCGCCAACGGCAGCGGATCACCGATTCGTTCACGAATCGCGAGCGCACGTGTGGCGAATGCGCGTCCTTCCTCCACGCGCCCTTCGGCCGCCGTGCGCGCGACCTGCACCTGCGCGAGCTGCTCGAGTACGCTGGCCGTACCGACACCGCCTGCCGTGCCCTCGAGACGCGCGTACAGCGACAGCGCGTCACGCAGCACGGTGTCCGCTGTCGCGAACAGTGCGAGGTTTCGGTAGGTGACGCCCATGGCCTGGAGCAACCGAGCGCGCACCGCAGGCTGTGAGGTGAGATCGGTTGCGAGCCGGACACGTGCTTCATCAAGCGCAGCGCGGACCGTGATCGTCTCGCCACGGGCCCGCGTCGGATCGGCACGACGGAACATGTCCGTGAGGAAGGCGGTCGTCTGCTCGGCCGTGACGCGTTCGGCCTCGGCCACATCACGCGCACGTTGCAGCGACTTCGTGTAGAACGTGGTCGCACCCACAAGCAGCGCCACACCGGTGACGCTCGCGATCACGGTGGCCCGGTGTCGTCCCACGAACTTCTGCAGCACATACCACGGCGTCGCTGGACGCGCCAACAGCGGCCGGCCGTCGAGATGTCGACGCAAGTCATCGGCGAGACGTTCGACGCTGGCGTAGCGTTCGACCGAATCCTTGCGCAGTGCCGTCTGCACGATTGTGTCGAGATCGCCGACGAGTCGCGCCGCATCGACGTGACGGCCTGGTGCGTGCGCTCCACCCGACACAAGACGCGAGGGCAGCGGCGGCTCGGTCGTCAGGATGCGCTGACGCGCGGACGATGCATCATCGCCCGCCTTGCGAAACGGTTGCGTCCCGGTGAGCAGCTCGTAGAGCACCACGCCAAGCGAGAACACGTCGGTCGCGACCGTGAGCCGCTCCCCGCGCACCTGTTCGGGGCTCGCGTACGCGGGCGTCATCGGACGCAGGTCCGTCGTGTCATCGGCGCTCGTGGCATCGAGCAGCTTCGCGATGCCGAAGTCCACCAGCTTCGGGACACCGTCCGGGGTGACGAGAATGTTGGACGGCTTGAGGTCACGGTGAACCACCAGCGCGCGGTGCGCGTACGCCACAGCGTCGCACACGCGCAGGAACAGCTGCAGGCGTGCCTCGAGTCCGAGCCCCTGCGCCTCCGCCCACGCGGTGATCGTGGTGCCTGGCACGTACTCCATGGCCAGGTAGGGTGTCCCGTCCAGCGCTGTGCCACCATCGACGAGACGTGCGATGTTCGGATGGTCGAGATCGGCCAGGATCTGCCGTTCGGTACGGAACCGACGCATCAACTCCTCGGACGCGAGCGTGCTCCGCAGCAGCTTGATGGCCACGCGCGCGTCGTACGCACCGTCCGCCCGCTCGGCGAGCCACACGATGCCCATGCCGCCACGCCCGAGTTCGTGCAGCAAACGCCATGGACCCACGCGTGCGTCATTCGATGACGTCACCTCCGATGCCGCCACGTCGCGCGCAGCCGCCTGCACGGCGGCCTCGAGGAGTGGCGCCTGCGCGAGCTGCGCGTCAGCCGCGAGTAGCCGCCTCACTTCGACACGAATTCCCGCGTCGTCGCAGTGAGCGTCGAGCCAGCCATCCCGCGCCGTCTCGGACTGCATGAGCGCCTCGTGAAAGAGTCGCTCGATGAGGTGCCAGCGTGCGTCGGCCATGTCCTACTCCGTGGACAGCTCGGCGGCGAGCCACGACGTCGCGAAGCGCAGCTCGCGATGTACCGTCGCGATTGATAATTCGAGCACCTCGGCGATCTCCTCGAGCGTCAAGCCCGCGAAATGCCGCAACTCCACCACGCGCGCCTTGCGTTCGTCCTGCGCCGCCAGGCGCACGAGCGCCTCATCGATCGCGAGCAGGTCGATCGGATCGGCCTGCGGCGCCGCGAGCGAGGGCATCGTCACCTGCACTGCGCCACTGCCGCGCCGATCGGCACGACGACGGCGCGCCTGATCCACCAGGATGCGTCGCATCGTTCGCGCAGCCACCGCGAGGAAGTGCGTGCGCCCCGCCCACGTGAAATCGGCACCGACGAGGCGCAGATACGCCTCGTGTACCAGAGCCGTCGGTTGCAGCGTGATCGCGTTGGGCTCGTTTCGCAATTGACGGTGGGCGATCTCACGCAGCTCGGCGTACACCAGAGGAAGCAGGCGCTCGAGGCCGCCCTCGTCGCCGGCCTGCCACGCCAGCAGCAGGCGACTCACGTCATCATCGGCCTGTGCCGTCATCACTTGTCCCCGGCCCGCAAGCGTGAGCGCGAGCGTGTTGCTCAGTGAGGGCATCCACGCGCGACGGCCGCCGCCCCGGCGAGGGGCGACGACGCGTCGAATATGAGCCGCGGTCGCGTCCGCAGCCAGCCGGCGACATGTCACCATCACACTCCGAGTCCGTCGGTCACCCGCGCCGCCGCCGCATCGAGCACCGCCTGCGGATCGAAGGGATCGATCAGGCCGAGCTCGTGCCGCGTGCCGTTCATGATGACGTACAGCGAGAACCCGCCACTCCCACGATGCTGGATCGTGAAGCCGTATTCCGTGACCGCGGGGAGGATGGCTGTACCGCGTTCGATCTGGGCGCGGACCTCTGCAAAGACCGCCTCGCTCGGAAAGCTCGTCCACAGCGTGCGCGCCGCGATCATGCGGTCCGATGCGGGCTTGATGTGTCGCACGTTGTCTGCAGCACGACGCAGCTGGGTCTGCTGCGCCTCGGTCAGGATCGTCCGCGAGATGTGTACCGTCTTGATCGTGATCGGCCCGGCCTTGGCGCGATACGTCGTCTCGAAGCGCGGATTGGCCAGCACGGCGCGCAGCGCGGATTCGAGCTCACGACGTGTCTGGTCGTTGTCACGCATATCGGCGGCACGCGCCGCGAGCTGATCGAGTCGCTGCAGATGCGGTGCGGCCACATCGCGCAGATGGTCGCTGAGCGCGCGGTGGTACGGCGTGCCGCGATGCGCGTCGGCCGCGTTGTCGATCGTCAGGGTGACGAGGTTGCGCACCGTGCGCGCCATGGCCGGGATGCCCGACCGCAGGCCACGCAGGCTCAGCTCCAGCTCGTAGTTGGCCGTCTCCCGCTCGTAGTGGGCGAGTGCCGCACGAGCCGACGCGAGACGCGCATCGACCTGCTGCATCGTCGCGTTTCGCATGGCGTTTCCCATCCACGACGGCGGCTGCATGCCGATCGCGGTCGCGGCCTCCGTCACGCTGCCCACGAGGCTGAGCGAGTCTCGACCGGCCACCACCGTGCCGCGCACCTGCATGCCCCGCGGCGACACGTCGAACGCCCCCACCATGGCGCTGCGACCGAACGGGAGCTGCCACCCATACTCTCCCGCCATCTGCACGGTGAAATCACCCTGCGTGGTGAGAAACGCCTGCGTCGTCAGGCCGCTCGTCGGCCGGACCGGCAGTACCGTCGGCCACCAATCTGACGCGGGATCGGTCGCCCCGCGCACCCACACGTTGCCGCTGAAGCCGTCCGACGTCGAGAGCGTGCGCCGCAGACCGCCGCTGGCGCGCGCGAGCGGAATCTCCAGTGACCATGCGTACTTGAGATCGAGATGCAGCGACGCCGCACCGTTGAAGCCCATCCGGTAGTCGGAGCGCAGCGACGACGACAGTGGATCCGACGTCGTCAGGTGCACCTCGGTCGTCTGGTTCTCGACGATCTGGCCCGTGATCGACAGGATCTTCTTCACCGGGAAGGTGCCCGTGCGGGTCGTCCCCCCGAAGAATGGGCCGAACTCCTCCACGCGCAGTTCCGGCACGAACGGAATGCGATTCTGCATCGACCAGCCGATGCCCATCGCCACGCCAAGCTTGTCGTACTCGCCGTGCACGTAATACATCGGATCGAACAGGTCGAGCACGAACACCACCTCGCCGCCCGGCCTGGGCGTGAACACGAGCGGCGTCACGTCGCTCGGCCCCGTCGCGATGCCCAGCTGCAAGCGCGCGGCGACACGGAACAGGAAGTAGTCCCGCTGTTCGTTTAGCGGAATCGGCACCAGGCCCGTGGCATTGAGATCACGACCACTCATGAACGCCACGTCGGCGCGCACCGGTTCGGCGATCTGCAGCCGCTCCGTCGGGGACGGTACAAGCGCCGTCCCGCGCATGCGGCGCAGTCCGCCGTCCGGCGTGAACTCCAGCAGGAGGTCGGCGTCGACGAACTCGATGGTGCGCCCCGCAATCGTGATGCCGACCGCACCACGTACGCGCGCCTCGGTCGCGCTCTGCGTGACGTCGCCCGTCAGTCGGAGCTGCGATCGCCGAATGGTCCCCAACGCCGAGCCCGGCAGCGAGTCATCCCCGGGGCGCGCCACCGGGGGCACCGGAGTGACGGCGGGCGGCGGGGATGTCGGCTCGACGGCGGGAGCGAGTGGCGATTCGGCGCACGCGGCGAGGCCGACGACAGCGATTCCAAGGGTGGCAGCGCTCAGCGTCGCCGCGACGACGGAGCGCGGACCACGAAGCGGCAAGCGAGTGCGACGAGCGGGCATGACGACCTCCAAGGCGGGGCGGGCGACACCGGTCGTGGTGCGTCCTCACCAAGGAAAGCGTCATTTCTCGCCGGATTTTTCAGCCCACCCGCTCGCCGACCCGCCAAGGACCCGTACGCGCCGAGGGGCGAGCCCATCAATGCCCCCCGGCGTCGCAGGCACTCACGCGTGGATGTACTTCTCGAACACCGCGCTGAAGTCGCGTCGCGTGTGGCGCTGCTGGATCGCTTCGTTCACACCGGCCAGCAGCGCATCGAACACGCGCACCGGCGCGTCGGGCGACGACGCGTCGTTCAGCTTGAAC